>CAMJFD010000118.1 GCA_946404845.1 uncultured Butyrivibrio sp.
AATGTTAAATCCGCAGAAGAGACACTTAAGGCATCATGGAAGGATGATGAAGGCACAACATCATGGCCTGGATCAGCCATGTCTTATGTAGAGCAGAATGAATATGATCAGGAAGTATATGTTATATCTGTTCCAGAAGATATCGATGGTATCATCTTCAACGATGGCAACGGCGTTCAGACAGTAGACATCACTTCAGATCTTACAGATGGCACAGGCTTCTATTTAACTGGTTATTCAAACGGTAAGCTTACTGTTGAAAGTTATGAGTATGAATAATATTTGCTTGTTATAAGGAATTAGATTCTGACTTATCTTCTTCTATTTTTATGAATATGGCTTAGAGACAGACATTCCAAGGGTGTGGCCTTTGGGGTGTCTGTTTCTTTTTGATTATGAGATGTAGGTGCACTTAGCCTGAATTAGGCTGAATGACCTGACATTTCTAGCTTTATATACTAGATATGTAGGTCCATTTCCTCTGAATCTGGCTAGATGGTCTGACATTTCTAGCTTTATATGCTAGATATGTAGGTCCATTTCCTCTGAATCTGGCTAGATGGTCTGACATTTACTGTTCTGGAAACTAGAACTGTAGTAATAAAATTCATGAAGTCTACGTATTGAACGTGGCCAGTAACGGCTTGGATATAAGAAGTATAAATATCAAAGCAAAAACTATATCTCCCACAACCTGATAGTATTTATAAAAATAACCAAAACAACACTCCCCCTTATTTCATCTCCAGATAAGGCATCAGGCGGTCAAGGCTATTCTTGTGCCATGGCTTTCCTGGTATGGATTATATAACTACTCACTTTTTCCTGTATTGTCTATAGTATATAAATGATGCTACATACAGGATGAGCCACATAATCCAGAACGTCATGCGGATTGGGCTGACGCCATTGTATAAATCGTCAATTATTCCTATTATAGGGACTGCCAGGAAAAAGAGACACCATATTGTCATAACTATCTTACCAAACCTAGTATTATTTATTAGCAGCCAGCCCCAATAGCTACTTCCTACTAATCTGTCAAATTGAGTAATTGTGGCAAAGTCTTCTATTAATTCATCGATATCACCAAACTTGCTACCCTTCGACTCTTCATCACTTACGTAGCTTAAATAGTAGTCTATATCCAGATTCTCTGACGTCCCATCCTCCATGACCTTCTGACAGAGGTCGATTGAGCCTTGTATCATCTGCTTTTTTTCCTGAAGCTCAAGGATCTGACTCTCGAGGGCACTCTGTAGCGTCATCTCACCATCTAATATCTGGCCTATGGTCTCAACGGATATGTCCATTTTCCTATAAAGAATGATCTGCTGGATGCGCTTCAAGTCTTCTTCTGTGTAGTTTCTGTATTTGCTGTCTTTTTCTCGGTCAGGTCCTATAAGGCCTTTCCTCTCATAGAATCTTATATTGCTTATGTTAAGCCCTGTTCGCTCTGCTATTTCGCCTATTCTCATTTATATTAACCTTTGCCTTTTCTACAATTGACGCTGGATATCCCAGAAATGCCAGCAGTGCTATCGCATTTGACCTGGTATTTATGCCTTCATGGATGCGATAGTCAAATATAATATTATCATTTTCTATGCTACTTCCAAAATAAAATTGCCTATAACTATTATTTGATGTGAGCTCGTTATCATGCGTTGCAACTATTGCATATGCCTTGGTGTTGCCGATGTATTCAAGGATTGCCTTGGACGCGGCAATTCTCTCAGTTGTATTCGTGCCCTTTAGAATTTCGTCAATTACGAAGAGAACCGAGTCGCTCTGGGCCCTGTCGAGCATTCTCTTGATACACTTGGCCTCCCTTAGGTAATAGCTCTCGCCAGTCGTAACATCATCTCTAAGTGCCATGCAGGTCACAACTTCTAGAGGCTCCAGGTACATCTCCTCTGCAATGCATGTGTTTATCGTCTGTGCAAGGATTACATTCATCGCTATGCACTTCATAAAAGTAGACTTACCTGATGCATTGGATCCCGTTATCATGGCCCTGTCTGTAAGCTCCCAGTCATTAGTAACCGGATCTTCTATTAGTGGATGAGCCACACCTTTAACCATGATACCATGCTCTATAAATTCCGGGCGACACCACTTAGTCAGGCTCTTCCTATAGGAAGCTATCGAAATCTCTGCGTCTATGTCCCCAACGTAGTCAAGCACAAGCATAACACTTGTTCTATCATTATCTATCACCTTCATGATATAGTTAAAAAAAGAAACATCTATCAAGAAAACTCCCTGAATATATTCCATTAGAAGAGCTGAAATGTCGCTCGAAAGTGCCGATCTGGATCTGCTTTCTACATAAAAAATAAGTCTGGATAGTTTACTTAGCTTTTTAATCGCTGTTTTGGTCTGATCATCTGGTTTAAAACCTTCTGGCATTTTTTTACAAATATTAGTCGCACAGTCGTAGACTCTTTTGAACATAATAACTGACTTGAAGTATATATCAAACTTTTGCTTGGTATATGAATAGACTATAAAGTTGATGGCTACAACGCACGCAAGGCCTGCAAAGCCTATCATTGAAAAATGTAACCCCTGCTATACTAAAAAAGATTAGAAGAAGTTGTAACATATGGTAAATATATACATTACCTATTTTCCATAAATCAGTATTGGTTAAAAAGTCGTATAAGTAATAGCCTTCATCCTGCTTACTTATTGTGTACAGATTCGCTTCTATTTCTTCTCTTAGTTTTGGGTTTTCTTCATATAAACTCAAGTGGGATTCCTGAGAACTTGTGTCTAAGGTGTTTATGTTATTTATATTTATTTTCTTGCTTTTTGTAGTTTGAACATTTTCATTTTTGATAGTTGCGCAATTTAAGTCTAAATTGTTTTCTGTTTGATGTTTGGTGCTCCACAAAGTGTGAAGCCTGTGATATAGAACTTGCTCACCTATAAAACTGTTAGTATGATTGATCCTAAGGAAAACTTTATCCATTTCAAGGTCATTCCAGGTTACTTCATCTATATAACGTTTGTTATTGTTAGCACCCTTCATACCATTGTAATAACGCCTGATTTTGTCAAGCCTGTTTTCAGCATTGTAGTAGTTATATCCTGTAGTCGGATTTTTTCCAAACTGATTTCTTATAAAGTTTTTGATTCTTGCTTTGTTAGTGATCATGTTTTTTCCTCCTGATACCTGGAATATAGAGTATGAACCAGGTGCAGAGTCAAGAAATATTTGGATTTTTATATTATTTTTTATAATGTTTTCAAATCAAGTGCTTTCTTGGATCATATTTATTTGTATAACTTTGATATTTGATATAAATACGTTCATATATTTTTCAACAGATTTTTTGTCTTGAAATGCGTGCATATTGCGGTTTCAGCGGTTATAATATGGAATATGTAATAGCTGGTGCAGGCTTGCAGACTTGCTATTATAAATATTCGGGGCTATAAAGGGTATAATCTATGAACGACACAATCACACTTACAATTAAAAAACAGAAAAACATTGCGCTGATTGCGCATGACGGAATGAAGGCTGAACTTATTGAATGGTGCAAGGAAAATGCAGAAATCCTTAAGAGACATTTCCTCTGCGGCACAGGTACTACAGCCCGTATGATAACAGATGCTACTGATCTTCCAGTACGCGGTTACAACTCAGGTCCACTTGGTGGTGACCAGCAGATTGGTGCCAAGATTGTAGAAGGCAAAATTGACTTTGTAATTTTCTTCTCAGATCCACTTACTGCAGCGCCTCATGATCCTGATGTAAAGGCTCTTATGAGAATTGCTCAGGTTTATGACATTCCATTTGCCAACAACAAGGCAACAGCTGACTTCCTCATCCACTCAACTCTTATGGATGAAGAGTATGATCACGATGTAATCAACTTCCAGAAGAACATCGCGCAGAGAGCTGAGACACTTAAGTAATATATACTAAAAGTCCTGTAATAGGTTAGTTTTCTACTATTACAGGACTTTTTTTATTATGATTGAAAACTATATTATAGATAGAATCATTTTTTACAATATAGCTTTATTGAGAGTATCCTGCAGCCGGCTTGGTTGTCATACAGCACCCCTGTATTCTAACAATCCCACGTCTGGCATCACTCTTCTTCGTCGTTGCTCCAGGCGAGGGCGCAGCGGACTGCGCGGCGCCAGCCTTTTAATAAAGACTTGCGTGTGTCGTCATCCATGTCTGGTTCGAACTTACGGCCGAGCTGCCAGTCATCGCGGATTTCGTCAATGTCTTTCCAGTAGCCTACTGCGATACCTGCAAGGTATGCTGCGCCGAGGGCTGTGGTCTCGATGCATTTAGGTCTGTAGGTTGTAGTATTAACGATGTTGGCCTGGAACTTCATGAGGAAGTTATTGGCACTTGCGCCGCCATCTACACGGAGCTCTTTAAGATTAACTCCCGCATCCTCTTCCATAGCTTTGATAACATCAGCTGACTGATAACAGATGGATTCAAGTGTTGCTCTTATGAAGTGCTCTTTTTTGCAGCCTCTTGTAAGACCAACTACTGTTCCTCTTGCATATGGGTCCCAGTATGGTGCGCCAAGACCTGTAAATGCAGGTACCACATAAACTCCTGCTGTATCAAAAACTTCATCTGCATATTCTTCTGACTGTGATGCACTCTTGATCATACGCATCTCATCGCGAAGCCACTGAATAGAAGCACCTGCTACGAATACACTTCCTTCCAGCGCATATATAGTCTCTTCTGAAGTGCTCGCTGCAATTGTTGTGATAAGGCCGTGCTCTGATTTGATAGCCTTATTACCTGTATTCATCAGGAGGAATCCGCCAGTTCCGTAGGTATTCTTGACCTGACCTGGTTCAAAACAACACTGTCCAAACAGCGCTGCCTGCTGGTCTCCGGCCGCTCCAGCTATAGGAATTTCTCCGCCAAAAACGGATGCATCAGCCATGCCATATACATAGCTTGATGGCTTAGCTTCCGGAAGCATACTCTTAGGAATTCTGAACTTGGCAAGAAGCTCATCATCCCAGCATTTCTTGTGTATATCAAACAGCATCGTTCTGGATGCGTTAGTATAATCTGTTACGTGAACCTTACCCCTTGTAAGATTCCAGATAAGCCATGTATCAACGTTTCCGAATACAAGCTTGCCGGCTTCTGCCTTTTCCCTTGCACCTTCTACGTTATCAAGTATCCACTCGATCTTGGTTGCTGAGAAATAAGCATCTGGAACAAGACCAGTCTTATCTCTTATGACCTTGTCAAAGCCTTCCTTCTTGATCTCCTGAATTCTGTCAGCGGTACGTCTGCACTGCCAGACAATTGCATTATAAACAGGCTCGCCTGTCTCTCTATCCCATACGATAGTTGTTTCTCTCTGATTGGTAATTCCAATTGCTACTATGTTCTCTGCTGTTGCGCCGATATTGGCCATTGCCTCTACAGCCACAGCAAACTGTGAAGACCATATCTCACGCGGATTATGCTCAACCCATCCTGGCTGAGGATAATACTGCTGGAACTCCTTCTGCGCCATAGTCACAATCTTGCCTGACTTATCAAACAGAATACATCTTGAACTCGTTGTCCCCTGATCCAAAGCCAGTACATACCTTTCATTACCCATAAAAAAATACCTCCAATACCTTCATGTAAAAGAATATTTGTAGACAGACTACAATACTTTCTAATAAAAATATTTACATCTATACTACAATACCTTCTATATCAAATGCCTTGCTATATCTGGGAAAGGCTCAAGGCTCCTTGGCAGAATCCCGTGTACATAAGCAATCAGTAACCCATAATTTGTGATTGCAACGTTCTGCTCTGCCGCGCAGCGCATTCTATAACGCATCTCCCTGGCATTTAACATACATCCACCGCAATGAACTATTAATTTATATCCGGACAAATCCTCCGGGAACTGTCCGCCTGAAGTAAATTCGAACTCAGGCTCGCACTTACAATAATCACTTATCCATTTAGGAAGCTTTACCGTTCCTATATCATCGCACTGTCTGTGATGTGTACAGCCCTCTGATATCAGGATTTTATCTCCATCCTGTATATTCTTAAGTTCTGCAACGCCTTTAATTGCCTGCTCCAGAACACCTTTGTATCTTGCCATCAATATGGAAAAAGAAGTAAGTTCAACATCGGAAGGTGTCTGCTGCGAAACAGTACCAAATGCCTGGCTGTCTGTTATTACAAGTCTTGGTTTATTCTTAAGGCTGTCAATTGTCTTACCTACAACATCTTCCTTAATAACAATAGCTGATGCATTGGCGTCAAGGACATCCCTTATAGTCATCTGCTGAGGTAATATAAGTCTTCCCTTAGGCGCTGCCTTATCAATTGGAACGACTAAGATTACCTGGTCACCTTCATTTAAGATATCTCCAACAATCTGCTTCTGGCTCTCACTATAAGTCATGAGCTGTGCCATCAGTTCTCTAAGTTCATTAATACCGTAACCAGTACGACAACTTACATGTATCTCAGCTGAATATATATCATTACCAGCCTTACTACTATCAGATATCTCAGCCGCCTTAACACCACTATCATTAATGCAACTTACCTGCTTTTCTTCTGAATCCACACTTTTTTCTATTTCAGCATCATCTTCATCACTTTTATTATAAACTAAAATAAATGGAATATCCTTACTTTTTATCTTTTCTAAGAGCCTTGAATCCTCGATGGATAGCGCGTTTCCGTCAATTACAAGAAGAGCAAGGTCTACCTTGTTTAAGACTTGAATACTTTTTTTCACACGTAATTCTCCAAGTTCACCTTCATCATCAATACCTGGCGTATCAATGAGAACTACAGGTCCCATCGGTAATATTTCCATTGCCTTATAAACAGGATCTGTTGTAGTTCCGGCAATTTCTGATGCAATAGCAAGGTCCTGACCGGTAATGGCATTTATAAGACTAGACTTACCTGCATTCCTCTTTCCGAAAATTCCGATATGTATCCTCTCTGCTGATGGTGTATCGTTCAAACCCATATAATCTGTCTCCTACTAGCTTTACCAGCTTATAATCTGATATAAAAAACGAAGTCCTTATTGCCCCTCTTACCTATCTAATTTTAGAACCTAAAGTCCCTGTTCCCCTTATCAATCTGGTCCAGATAATAAGTAACCTTCTCCTGAACAGATTTACTTGGAATTGTCAGTATCTCTTTCTGAATCATCTGCTCACCTTTTGCCTTAGTTTCAGGAGTCGCATAATCTACAAGATATTCCTTGAGTGTCAGAAGTGCATTTGGATGACAACAGTTCTGTATCTGGCCTGATTTACAAAGAGCCATGAATCTGTCACCGGTTCTGCCTGCTCTGTAACATGCTGTACAGAACGAAGGAATGTAGTCCATATCCATCATCCATGAGATTACTTCATCAAGTGTTCTCTGGTCTGAAACGTCGAACTGCTCTGTATCATGAGGTCTCTCCTCTTCCTGGTAGCCGCCTACAGAAGTTCTGGAGCCGCCGCTCACCTGTGATACACCAAGTCTTATTACCTTTTCTCTTACTTCCTGAGTCTCTCTTGTTGAGATGATCATTCCCGTGTAAGGTACGGAAATTCTGATGAGCGCACATAGCTTGGCAAAAATGTCATCGGAAATTCCATTATCAAATTCATTTGGATCTATGTCATCAGCTTTTTTGACTCTTGGAACGCTTATAGTATGTGGTCCAACGCCGTGTACCGCTTCTAAGTGTTCTGCGTGCATTAAAAGGCCTGCAAATTCGTATCTGTATTTATCAAGACCAAATAATACACCTAGTCCTACATCGTCAATTCCGCCTTCCATTGCTCTGTCCATAGCTTCTGTATGGTAGTTATAATCATGCTTTGGTCCGGTTGGATGTAATCTTAAATAATTTTCCTTATGATAAGTCTCCTGGAACAGGATATAAGTTCCGATGCCGACTTCCTTAAGTTTCCGGTAATTCTCAACTGTAGTTGCAGCGATATTAACGTTAACTCGTCTGATTGCACCATTCTTGTGCTTGATAGAATATATTGTGTTGATGCATTCAAGGATATATTCAATCGGGTTATTTACAGGGTCTTCACCTGCCTCAATCGCAAGTCTCTTGTGACCCATATCCTGAAGTGCGATAACTTCCTTTTTAACCTCTTCCTGTGTAAGTTTCTTCCTTGGGATGTGCTTATTGGCCGTATGGTATGGGCAGTAGAGACATCCATTTACGCAGTAATTAGATAGATATAATGGGGCAAAAAAGACAATTCTATTTCCGTAAAAAGCTTTTTTAATCTCCTCTGCAAGATCATACATCTTGCTTATTAGTTCTTCGTCCTCGCAGGCAAGTAGCACAGAAGCTTCTCTGTGAGTTAGTCCCTCGCAGTGCACCTGACCGTTTTCGTACTTTGGCCTGGCCTTTTCAAGAAGACCTAAAATCAGCTCTCTATTATTTTTATTAGCATCTGCATACTCAAGTGTATCCAGTATTTCCTGATGATCTATGAATTCATCAGCATTTAATGATTTTGGATTATACATAACTTTTTAAATTCTCCTACCTTTTGGAAATGTGATCTCCCCTCGAAATAACCGGCTTATAGCCAATTGCTTCAATCCTTCTGTCTATGCAGCCTCTGCACTCTGCAGCTTCATCTCCTGTACATATCTTGTTGTCATACAGAAGATACTTGCCTCTGACATCCTGCGGAGACAGGTTCGGCATCACTACGTTTGCCCCTGCAAGAATGCCTTTTTCCCTGCCATCAGGTGATATGGTCCCTAGTGCTGTTGTTGCCGGCAGCAGCACCTCTGGCAGCATGATCCTAAGAATCGCCAGGAGGAAAAGAGTCAGCTCAAGTGTTCCAGACTCTTTATCCGCAAACGGTGTATCGTGATGAGGTATAAACGGTCCAATGCCTACCATATGTGGCTGTAAATCTTTTATAAATATAAGATCATCTGCGAGGCACTCTGTTGTCTGATAAGGTGAACCGATCATGAAACCAGCTCCGACCTGATACCCGATATCTCGCAGATTATAAAGACATTCCATCCTATTAGACAGCTTCTGATACTCAGGATGCAGCCGCCTGTAATGCTCTTCATTTGCGGTCTCGTGCCTTAGTAGATACCTTTCTGCTCCGGCATCATACCACATTTTGTAATTGTCTTTGGTTGTTTCTCCAACGGAAAGTGTAATTGCACAATCTGGGAATCTCTTCCTGATATCTCTTACGACATCAGCAATCTTCTCAGCATTGTAATATGGATCCTCACCGCCCTGCAGCACAAATGTCCTGTAGCCAAGTGCATAGCCAGCTTCGCAAGCACTTAGTATCTGCTCTTTGGTCAGTCTGTATCTCTCTGCATTTGAATTACTCTTCCTGATACCGCAATAATAGCAGTCGTTGTGACAGTAACTTGTAAACTCTATAAGACCGCGCAGATATACATCATGGCCGTAAATCTTATGCCTTATATCTCTGGCTCTTTGATAGAGTTCTTCCAAGTTCAGATAGTTTCTGTTATCTATTAGAAAAATAAATTCATCTTTTGTAAGTTCTTTATTTCTATCAAGCTTATCCACGAGGCTATACACGTCTGCGCGTTGCACATCCTCGTGCATCTTTTTTCCTTTTTTGCCTAAATCTAAATCTCTTATCATGCGCTCCATAACATTCTTACATAACTTCCATAATGAGCCTCAGATAATTCTACCTGTTTGCCGTCCTGATAAGTGTTTCCATAGATGTTCTCTTCAATATCTACTTCGTCACATACTTCGAACCCAAGCTTTTTGAGTATATGTATAGATACTTCGTTTTCTTTTTTGACAAGGGCCTGGACCTTATCAAACATGAGTACCTTCTGTCCATAATCGAGAATTGCGTTGCACACCTCTACAGCTCGCCCCTGATTCTGATATGGAACTGATATGAGAAATCCCAGTTCAACGTTGTCAAATCCGTTTCTGATACTGAATCCTGCTCTTCCAATTATGTCGCTGGTTTCCTTGTCCAGGATGGTCCATGTACCAAAGCCCAGAAGTCCGTAGACCTTGTCTATATAGTCCTTGGTGTAACGCTTCTCATCATCTGGATTCTCAAAGAGTCCCTCCATGTACTTGGTCATGGATGGCTCTGAATATATTTCATAGAATTTGTCTACATCTTCTATTGTTGTCTCTCTTATACTGCACCTTTCGGTCTCTAATATATGCCATGGCTCATGCGCCATTCGCTGATATGCTTTGACAAAAGAGTCATAGTCCACATCATCGATATCTGCAAAAATGAATTTGACTCCTTCGAATCTGTCATCAGCATTGTGTTCGTGATGCAGGCCTGCTACATAGGCAGAGTCCATTAACAGATCCTGGGCTACTACAGGAGAGTCTGTAAGAAAAAGAGTTTCCTTAAGTCTTATCTCTCCATGATGCTCGGATATCTGTAACAGAGTGTCTTCCATCTGTCCTGCTGCATCATTTATGTATACATAAAAAGAGGATGCTCCGTTTTCAATAATATAATTTACTGTATCTTCTATTCTGGCAGTAAGGTCATCATAGGCCTTTGATGCACTTGAAAGTACAAAAATCACATTGTTTAGCACTGTGCGCCTCCGCATTTTTTTTGATTATAATACTTTTCTATTGTATAATAGTTTTCAACTTTATTATAGAGTTGCATTAAAAATTGTTTATACTTTTAATACAACTAATCATTATAATGAAAAAAAGATCGCTT
>CAMJFD010000119.1 GCA_946404845.1 uncultured Butyrivibrio sp.
TGTAGCAACAAAAATGCCGTACTTATGCGGTTTTTGGCGTTTCGCAAACGCCTAAAAATAATAATATAGAAAGAGGTAAATATGATTAAGGTAGGTATTATTGGTGCAACTGGTTATGCAGGTGCAGAGATTGTAAGACTTCTGATGGGCCATAAAGATGCAGAGATAGTATGGTACGGTTCCAGAAGCTTTATAGATAAGAAGTATAGCGATGTATACAGAAACATGTTCGAGATAGTTGAGGATAAATGCCTTGATGATAATATGGAAGAACTTGCATCAAAAGTTGATGTAATATTCACAGCAACTCCTCAGGGACTGTGCGCTTCACTTGTTAATGAAGACATTCTTAAAAAGGTTAAGATCATTGATCTTAGTGCTGACTTCAGATTAAAAGATGTATCAGTATATGAAGAGTGGTACAAGATTGAACATAAGGCACCACAGTTTATAGATGAAGCTGTATATGGACTTTGTGAGATCAACAGAGACAAGATCAAGGATGCAAGAATCGTTGCAAATCCTGGATGTTATACAACATGTTCTATATTAACTGCATATCCACTTGTAAAAGAGGGACTTATTGATCCAAATACTCTTATTGTAGATGCACTTAGCGGTGTGTCAGGAGCAGGAAGAGGAGCTAAGATTGCAAACCTGTATTGTGAAGTGAATGAGAGTGCAAAGCCATATGGAGTTGCTAATCACAGACATACACCTGAGATTGAGGAACAGCTAGGTTATGCAGCAGGTGAAGAAATAAGGATTAATTTCACACCACATCTTGCACCTATGAATAGAGGTATTCTGGCTACAGAATATGCAACTCTTGTAAAAAAAGATGGCAAACTTCCAACAGCAGCAGAAGTAAGAGCTGCATATGACAAGTATTACAAGAATGAGAAATTCGTAAGAGTTCTGCCAGATGGAGAGTATCCTGAGACAAGATGGGTAGAAACAAGTAACTATGTGGATATAGGATTTAAAATTGATGAGAGAACAGGCCGAATCATAATGATGGGGGCACTTGATAATCTTGTAAAGGGTGCAGCAGGACAGGCCGTTCAGAATATGAATATTTTATTTGGACTTAAGGAAAGCGAAGGACTTGAAATAGTACCTTGCTTCCCATAATGCATAAAGGTAGGAGATAATAGCAAAATGGTTCGTGCAATGACAATAGATGATTACGATGGAGTATATAGCCTATGGATGTCTATACATGGATTTGGAATAAGGTCGATAGATGACTCCAGAGAAGGAATAGAAATGTTCCTTAAGAGAAATCCAACAACATGTGCTGTTGCGATTAAAGATGACAAAATAGTAGGCGCAATTTTGTGCGGACACGATGGCAGAAGAGCTTGTCTGTATCATGTATGTGTTAGCGAAGAATACAGAAGACATGGTATAGGCAAAAAGATGGTTGATTTCTGTATAGAACAGCTGCGTAAGGAGCATATCAATAAGGTCTGTCTGAATGCTTTTGTAACTAATAAAGTTGGAAATGCTTTCTGGCAAAAGATGGGATGGACATTAAGGTCTGATATGAACTATTACGACTACGGAATTAACGAGGCTAATATCACAATTTTTAATGAATAAGTGAAATCTAGGAGGCATAACTCATGAAGAAGATAGATGGAAGTGTAACAGCTGCGAAGGGTTTCAAGGCTACTGGTGTAGAAGCTAATATCAAATACGTTGGTAGAAAAGATATGGCTATGATTTATAGTGAAGCTCCATGTACTGCAGCAGGCGTTTTTACAAGTAATGTCGTAAAGGCTGCACCTGTTCTCTGGGACAAAAAGATTACATCTGAGTCTGAAACGGTGCATGTAATCGTTGCAAATTCAGGTATTGCAAATGCATGTACAGGACAGGAAGGACTTGATATCTGCAGTAAGACAGCAAAAGCAGTCAGCAGCAAACTCAATATACCAGAAGATTCTGTTCTGATAAGTTCAACTGGTGTAATTGGAATGCAGATGCCACTCGATAAAGTAGAGGCTGGTATTGACAAGCTGATACCAGAACTTGGAGATAAGCTTAGTGATGGAACACTTGCAGCAGAAGCAATTATGACAACTGATACACATTCCAAAGAGTATGCTGTAGAGTTTGAACTTGGTGGTAAGACATGTAAGATGGGTGCAATCGCAAAAGGTTCAGGAATGATTCATCCTAATATGTGTACAATGCTGAGCTTTGTAACAACTGATGCAGCAATTAACCATGATATGCTTCAGGCAGCTCTTAGTGAAGTTGTAGTAGATACTTTTAACATGATTTCAGTCGATGGAGATATGTCTACAAATGATTCACTTATGGTCATTGCAAACGGACTTGCTGGAAATGATGAGATAACAGCAGAAGGTGCTGATTATGATACTTTTAAAGCAGCACTTAATACTATCTGCAAAGAAATGGCTATGATGCTTGCAGGTGATGGAGAAGGAGCAACAGCTCTTTTTGAAACACATGTAATAAATGCTGATACCAAGCAGAATGCAAGAATCTTAAGTAAATCAGTTATCTGTTCAAGTCTTACTAAGGCAGCTATTTATGGTCATGATGCTAACTGGGGCAGAATACTGTGCGCTCTTGGATATTCTGGAGTTGTATTTGACCCTGAAAAGATAGATCTTTATATTGAGAGTTCAGCAGGTAAGATTCTGATTTTCCATGACGGCGTAGCTACTGATTATAGTGAAGAAGAAGCTACTAAGATCTTGTCTGACAAGAAAGTTACTGCTCTTGTAGATATGAAGATGGGTAATGAAGAGGCAACAGCGTGGGGCTGTGACCTTACATATGATTATGTCAAGATAAATGCCGATTACAGATCATAATGATCTTAAGTATATAAGTAAGTGTTTGAGAATAAGGAGAGATTTGAAACATGGATAAAGATATGCAGGAAGTTCTGAAAAAAGCAGAAGTATTAGTTGAGGCGCTGCCTTATATTCAGAGTTTTAACAGAAAGATAATTGTAGTAAAGTATGGCGGAAGCGCAATGAGTAATGAAGAGCTTCAGCGAAACGTAATTAAGGATGTTACACTTCTTAAACTTGTAGGATTTAAGCCAATCATCGTACATGGTGGAGGAAAGGCTATTAGTAACTGGGTTTCTAAAGTGGGTAAGGAAGCTAAGTTCATAAATGGTCTTCGTGTTACAGATGACGAGACTATGGAAATAGCAGAGATGGTACTTGGAAGAGTTAACAAGCAGCTCGTAAGTATGGTACAGGAACTTGGAGTTAAGGCTGTTGGTATAAGTGGTAAGGATGGCCGAATGATGAAAGTTACCAAGAAATATTCTGACGGACAGGATATCGGATATGTTGGAGAGGTTGAATCCGTTGATCCTAAGGTTTTATATGATCTTCTTGATGATGATTATCTTCCAATTGTTGCACCAATTGGTTTTGATGACGAATTCCAGACATATAATGTTAATGCTGATGATGCAGCATGTGCTATAGCTAAGGCTGTACACGCTGAGAAACTTGCATTCCTTACAGATATTGAGGGTGTCTATAAGGATATCAACGACAAATCATCATTTATCTCAAGACTTACATGTTCTGAGGCGGACAAGCTGATTTCTGGTGGTTATATCGGAGGCGGTATGCTTCCTAAACTTAATAACTGTACTAATGCTGTAAAAGAGGGAGTTCACAGAGTGCATATTCTTGATGGTAGAATTCCACACTGCCTGCTCCTGGAAATCTTTACTAATAAAGGTATTGGAACAGTATTTCTTGATGACGATGATGAAATTACAGATGAGAATAAATAATTAGTTGGAGGCACATCATGAGTGAACATATGCAGGAATTAATAGATCAGGCTGAAAAAGACCTGTTACATACATATAACAGATATCAGATTATATTGGACAAGGGTGAAGGCGTTAATTTATATGACCTTGATGGCAAAAAATATCTTGATTTTGTTTCAGGAATAGCTGTTTTTGCACTTGGCTATGCTAATAAAGAGTATAACGATGCACTTAAAAATCAGATTGATAAAGTTATACATACATCAAATTATTACTACAACATGCCAGCTATAGAAGCATCCAGAAAGCTCAAAAAAGTTTCTGGTATGGACAGAGTATTTTTTACAAACAGTGGAGCAGAAGCTATTGAGGGTGCTCTAAAGGCTGCCAGAAAGTATGCATATCTCAAAGATGGCACTACAGATCATGAGATAATTGCGATGGAACATTCATTCCATGGACGTACATTTGGAGCTCTTTCTGTAACAGGTAATCCTAAGTACAGAGAACCATTTGAACCAATGATCGGCAATATCAAATTCGCCAAAATGAATGATTTTGAAAGTGTTCTTGATAATGTTACAGATAAAACTTGTGCTATTATCCTTGAGACAGTACAGGGTGAAGGCGGAATATATCCAGCTGATGAGCAGTTCCTTAAGAACATCAGAAAACTGTGTGATGAAAAAGATATCCTTCTCATTCTTGATGAAATACAGTGTGGTATGGGCAGAACTGGTTTTATGTTTGCATGGCAGAAATATGGAGTAAAGCCAGATATTATGACGACTGCCAAGGCACTTGGATGTGGTGTTCCTGTTGGAGCATTTATGATGACAGAAAAGGTTGGCGCACATTCTCTTGTTGCAGGTGACCATGGTACTACATATGGCGGAAACCCGCTTGCATGCGCTGCTATAAACAAAGTCCTTGATTTATTTGAAGCAGACCATATAATAGAGAATGTGAATCAGGTTGCTCCATATTTGGAGAAAAAACTTGATGAACTGGCAGAGCGTTATGACTTTATTACTGACAGACGCGGTGCCGGCTTTATGCAAGGGCTTGTTTTTGACAGACCTGTTGGGGATGTTATTAATAAGGCATTGGAAAAGGGTCTAATCCTTATAAATGCGGGGGCTAATATAATCAGATTCGTTCCTCCACTTGTCATTAGCACAGAAAACGTTGATGAGATGATAGGTATTTTGGATTCATGTCTGAAGGAAATCTGATAGTTTTATGAATTCCAAAATAGATGGTGTTTATGAAACTGAGAACAAAATTTATATCAATTATTTTAATAGGCTGCGTTGCAGCAGGTACAATCTATTATTCATATCATAGTGATCAGATATCACAGGAGAAAGAGATTTTCTCAAAAGATAAGACGACTGTTAAATTGTGGTATACAGACTCTGCGCTGACAGATTATCTGACAGCGCAGGCTGTTAACTATAATGAGTCTCATAGTAGCGTTCGTATTGAACCAGTCTTAACATCGGGACTTGAATATCTGGAAGCTATTAATACAGCTTCTGTTGATGGTGAAGATTTCCCTGATCTGTACATTATTACAAATGATTCACTAGAAAAAGCATATCTTGCAGGACTTGCAGCAGAAGTTGATTCACCAGAGAATGTAACTGACGAAGATTTATATTCTACAGCTGCAATTAATTCTGTAACTTATGAAGGTAAAGTTGTTGCATATCCTTATTATTTTGAAACAACATCACTTTTGTATAATAAGACATATCTGGAGCAGGAAGCAGAAACCCGTATACAGGCAGAGAAGGATGCTGCAGAGGGAGAAGCCGCCCAGGAAGCTATAGATAGTGCAGATACTGAACCTGAAGTAGTAGAAGAGGGAGAAGTAGCTGAATCAGAAGATGCGTCTACAGAAGCAAGTTCAGAGGAAGTGGTTGATCAGGCTCTTCAGGCTGAAATAGATTCAAGAGTACAGGAAATGATTCCTTCCAAGATATCAGATATCCTGTTATTTGCTGAGAACTATAATGCTCCAGAGGACGTAGAATCAGTATTTAAATGGGATGTAACAGATATTTTTTATAATTATTTCTTTGTTGGTAATTATATGAATGTAGGCGGTGCATCTGGAGATAATACAGATGAAATCGATATTTATAATACTGATACAGTAAGATGTATGGAAATGTATCAGGAGCTGAGTCAGTTCTTTGCTATTGATTCAGAAACATCTGATTATGACAGTATTATGAATGATTTTATAGCAGGTAAAATGGTATATACTCTTGCAACAACTGATGCTATTAGTAAGATTGAAGAGGCTCAGGCAGCAGGAGAATGTAACTATGAATATGGCGTAGCTACAGTACCAAGTCTGACAGAGACATATAAGACTAGAACTCTTTCTATAACAGATTGTCTTGTAGTTAACGGATATTCTGAGCATGCATCAGAAGCTAATGCATTTGCTCGTTTCCTGTGTAGTGATAATACAAGCGATATGTACAAAATGTCAGGTAAGGTTGCTGCTCATTATGGAGTTAATTATGACAATGACCTTCTTACTTCATATATGAAAGTGTATGAACAGTCAGTTCCTATGCCAAAGATGATAGAAACAAGTAATTTGTGGGTTGAACTTGAAATTGCGTTTACAGAGATTTGGAATGGTGAAAACGCAAATGCAACACTTAGAAGACTTACAGAAAAAATTATGACACAAATTACAGGTTCAGAATATACCATTGAAGAGATAACTGATGAAGAAGCGGTTTCTATTACAGATGGTATTGATAGTGCAGAATAATTTTTTTGTTTAAATATAATTTTCTTGATAAACTATTAAATTTCAGATAGAATAGAATAGCATGACGGGGTCCTCTTAATATGGAGGAAACATGCGAAATAATGTTGTAAAAAGATATGTAAAAATATGCATTCTTGTAGTTACTTGTTTTGTACTTGCAGGATGTGAGAAGAAAGAATCAGAAGTAGTTCTGTCACCGGTTAGCGGTGTGTCTGGGGAAAGTGTCAGTGTTGAACCAAATGTTAAAACAGACATTTCAGATATTTCTGATAGTGGCACAGATGTTAATAATTCAACTGTTAGTAACAGTGCTACATATCAAGAATCAGTTCAAATCGATGCAAGTATAATAGTACATGTATGTGGTGCAGTAACAATAGAAGGTGTATATGAATTACCAGCAGGAAGCCGTGTTGTAGATGCTGTTAAGGCTGCAGGCGGTTTTACGGAAGATGCTGACTCAGCATTTGTTAATCAGGCAGCAGCACTTACAGATGGAATGAAAATAAAAATTCCTACTGTAGAGGAAGTTGCAGTAGGTCAGGCTTCAGAAGAAGTTGCAAGTGATGCGAGTGCTACAGGAGCAATGGTTTCAGATGGATTAACTTCAGATAATTCTGTAAATGCAAGTAGTACAGATGGACTGGTTAATATAAATACCGCCAGCAAAGAACAGCTGTGTGAGATTCCTGGAATTGGAGAATCCAGAGCTGATAGTATTATCAGTTACAGGCAGGAACATGGCAGGTTCAATAGCATAGAAGATATTATGCAGGTCAGTGGTATTAAAGAAAAATTTTTTACAAAGATTAAAGATTATATAACTATATAAACTAAGATTCAAAAGAAGGGTAAGAATATGTCTAAAAAAGCTTTAGTTGTCGATGACGAAAAAACAATTGTAAAAGGTATCAAATACAGTCTTGAACAGGACGGTATTGAAGTAGATACAGCCTTTGATGGAGAAACAGCCTTAGAAAAGGTTAAATGTACAAATTATGACATTATTTTATTAGATGTTATGCTTCCTCAGATCAGTGGTTTTGAAGTATGTCAGGCAATCAGAGAATTTTCAGCAGTGCCAATCATCATGCTGACAGCAAAGGGTGATGATATGGATAAGATTCTTGGCCTTGAATATGGAGCAGATGATTATATTACAAAGCCATTTAATATTCTTGAAGTAAAGGCCAGAATTAAAGCTATTCTGCGTCGTACAGTAAAAACTGATACATCTAATGCAGTTCTTCAGTTTGGCGAGCTTAAGTTAAACGAAGAGTATAGAAGAGTTTATTACAAAGAAAAAGAAATCAATCTTACAAGTAGAGAATTTGATGTTCTTGAGCTTCTTATGAATAACCCTGGAAAGATATACAGCAGAGAAGAACTGTTAAAAGCTATTTGGGGAGATACATATCCTGGGGATGTTAGAACAGTTGATGTTCATGTAAGAAGACTTAGAGAAAAATTGGAAATGAATCCAAGCGAGCCTCGCTATGTAAGAACAAGATGGGGTTCTGGATACTACTTCCAGGGGTAAGCTGGTATTGTAATGAATCATAAGTTTAAATTGTTAAACATTTTTAAAAGTCTAAGAGTACGTATTTTTATCATAGTATTTTTGTCCGGAGTTGCATCATGTTTCGTGATGCACTCCGTTATTCTTGACAGCTATGAGAATCGTGCTATCAATGTCAGAACATCTGAATTGCAGACACAGATGGTAATCCTGGCTAATCACTTAATAACTTATAATTATCTATCAGATCCATCTTCAGAGGTTATAAATGCAGAGCTTGATATGCTGGCTAATCTCTATGACGGACGAGTAATAGTTGTCGATGAGAACCTTAAAATTGTTAAGGATACTTATGAAATAAGTACAGGTAAAACAATTATTTCTGATGAAGTTGTGTCTTGTCTGAAGCAGGGAAGCGCAGCAACAACATCTAATTATGACCAGAAGAATGGTTATATAGAAATGACAATACCTATCCTTGCAAGCCAGGCAGTTTCAGGTGACAATGTTAATTCTGTCAGCACTGATGTTGAAGAGATTATAAAGGGGGTTGTACTGATAAGTGTATCTACTGATACTATCAGAACAACATTATCTGTTCTTAGCAGAAGAGCCATGACAATAGAAATTATTATGGTTATTCTTATATTCATTTTTGCTCTTATATCATCTCATTATATGGTTAAGCCATTTGACAGGATTACAACAGCAATTAATGATGTTAAGGCAGGTTATACTGATCAGCCTGTAACAGGACCAAATTACCTGGAAACTGAGCATGTTATTAATGCGTTTAATCAGCTGCTCAAACGAATGAAGGTTCTGGATGATTCAAGGCAGGAATTTGTATCAAACGTATCTCATGAGTTAAAGACACCAATTACTTCCATGAAGGTACTTGCAGATTCATTACTTGCGCAGGAAGATGTTCCAAATGAAGTATATCGAGATTTCATGACTGATATAGCTGCTGAAATTGACAGAGAAGATAAGATAATTAACGACCTTCTGGCTCTTGTAAGAATGGATAAGAAGGCTACAGATCTTAATATTACAGCTGTTGATATTGAGCAGATGACAGAGATTATTCTTAAGAGACTCAGACCTATTGCAAGGAAGAGAAATATAGAAATTATTCTTGAGAGTAAGAGAAAAATTACAGCTGAGATAGATGAAGTTAAGATGTCTCTTGTAATAATGAATCTGGTTGAGAATGCTATTAAATACAATAAGGAAAATGGCTGGATAAAGGTTGTTCTGGATGCTGATCATCAGTTCTTTACTGTAGATGTTATTGATTCTGGAATAGGTATTCCAGAAGAATCAATTAATCATATATATGAGAGATTCTACAGAGTTGATAAATCAAGATCCAGAGAAATTGGTGGAACTGGTCTGGGACTGGCGATAGCGAGAAATGCTGTTCTGATGCACAGAGGTGCAATTAAGGTCAGCAGTGTTCTTGGAGAGGGTACAACATTTACTATTAAGGTACCTCTCACATATGTAACAAATAACTGATTCGGGTAGAAATATGTCAATTAAAAACTTTTTTTCAAAGACAAAAAGTAAAAAGTTAATATCGTTGATGCTAGTATGGATCATGGTACTCACTGTCTCCGGATGTTCAGCTGGTACTAAGGAAAGTCAGCTTGATTCTGAAGAAGGAGTTGTTAAAGTATATTACATAAATAATACTGAGACATCAGTAGTTACTGAAGACTATACTCTGACTTCTACAAGTACTGATACTGAAGGTTGTGTCGAAGAACTTCTGGAACAGATGAAGACTATACCGGCAAAGCTTGAATATGAGGCTCCAATAACAGGGGATGTTGTTATAAATGAGTATTCTATTTCTGATGAATTCCTGACTCTTGATTTTAGTAGTACATACAATAATCTCGATACTATTAAGGAAAAACTTGTGAGAGCAGCAATAGTTAGTACTCTGACTCAGATAGATGGAATAGAATATGTTGATTTCCTTATAGATGGTACACCACTTGAAGATAGTACTGGTATTGTAGGAAATATGAATTCAGATATGTTCGTATATAATGCTGGTAATGAAATCAATACATATGAGAAGGTAGAACTCACATTGTATTTTGCCAATTCAACAGGTGATAAGCTGGTTCAGGTATATAGATCAATTGTTTATAATAGTAATATTTTAAAAGAGAGACTTATTATTGAACAGCTGATAAGTGGACCTAATTCCGATATTTCATGTGCTACAATAAACCCAGAGACCAGTATTAACAGTGTTTCTGTAAGAGATGGTGTGTGCTATATCGATTTTGATGATAAGTTTATGGAGCAGCCAAATGATGTTACACCAGAAGTTGCTATTTATTCATTAGTAAATTCTGTAGCAGAAATAACAGACGTAAACAGAGTTCAGATTTCAGTAAATGGTAATTCAAATGTAATGTTTATGGATAGTATCAGTCTTGCAAAATCATTTGAGAGAAATTTGGATATTATATTAAAATAAATTTGGCAGACAGGTCTTGGAGCTAATGCTCTTAATGACCTGTTTGTTGCACAAGACCGGCAAGCGAATGGATGCTTGCATACAAATTCATTTG
>CAMJFD010000120.1 GCA_946404845.1 uncultured Butyrivibrio sp.
AAGCACGGTGAATATTATCACCATGCTTACCTTATTAAGCATAGACTGACGGCCTATGCCCTTATATACAAAAACGTATTCTCTATTATCATTAGTAAAGCCGGAATGCTGCTTAATACAAAGTGCAACCAGCATTACAATTATTGTCATCGTAATATAAACTATCATAATCGACCCTCGTCTTGTACTAAGACAATTATTATCCCCTACAAATCTTTAGATAGCCTGCGGCCTTCATGTACCCCTTTTGCAAGCAGTCTTATGCATTTAATAGCACTTAATTCAGTACAGAACTCTTCTCTGTTTTTAAATATATATCTGATTCCAAGAGGCACTGCCATCTGCCCATACAGGAAATGATACAGGACTCCTCTGTCAAAAAAGAACTTGTCTGTATAGCCTTCAAACCAGGTAGATTTTCTTGATTTCTCATATCCAATATCTACTGTTGATGAATATATATGTAATCCTGCCTGCAGGCAGTCATGCAAAAACAAACTGTCTTCACCTGCGCTATATGGAGCTCCGCCTCCAAATAACAGTGAAAAGTCTACTGTTGTACTCTTAAGAAGACTTGTCCTTGCTGCAATTGCATACGCAGCATATCTTCCATAATTATTCCATTTGATCTGATGATAATCATCATTGTGATATGTATATCTTCCATCAGACTGCCTTACATTAAATGTAATCATGTCTGCTTCTGGATGAGCATCAAACTCAGCTATTATCTTGTCTGCATATCCATCAACATATACTATGTCATCATCAGCAAAATGGAGAAATTCATGGTTTGCATTAGTAAGCGCCATGTTCCTTGATCTGCCAACACCCTTTTCAGAGCTCTTAATCTCAATAACATTAACAGGACGAATATTATTAACCAAATGTTCAAAAGAGTCCATAGAGTCCTCGCCGCACTGATTAACAATAATAGCATCAGTCTGTATATTCATTTCTGTAGCAAGTTTCTGTGCATCAGCATTTACAGCTGATACAAGTGTCTGAAGTCTGTATGTATTATTATCCATTATTATCAAATCCCATAATATCTCTTGAGGAACTTCATATCAGCATCTGTGAGTACAAATCCAAGTACTGGAACATCCAGCTTGTGAAGCTCAGATAAGAGATTCTCTGTAATTGCTCCCAGATTTTTCTTGCCAGCTGGAATAGCAATGATAACTCCATCAGACAGATCCAGTTCCTTAACTGCATCCTGTCCCGCATTTGGCATCTGGGATGATATTATAGAAGTCTTGCCAAAATCAAAATCATTTCCAAGGACTTCTTTTAATCTGGTATTAGCTGCAAGTGCATACTTCTTGTCTTCTCCCTTATCAAGAGGAGATACCACCTTAACATCACTTGTATGTGCTATAAGATGATTTGCTGTAGCTATTAACAGATTTCTAAAGTACTGAAGCTCCTGCGTTCCCTCAGAAGATAATACTCCAATAACAGGAAGGTGATATTTCTTTTCTATATCTTCTGGTACATATGCTGCATCATTTAATAAGCTCATAAGCATCATCAAAAGGATGCATGTAATAATACCAAGAACCGCTCCAAATATAACTGCTACAAGGGTTCTGTCTGTATATACAGAAGCAATTGATTCATTACAACTAAGAACTTTAATACTCTCAAATGCATCATTACTCTCACCATATTTAACAAGAGAATCTGATGTAGCCTGTGCTATAGCATAGGCGAGATCACTGTCTGCATCTGTTATAGTCAGTACCATTACTCTTACATCAGATGGAATATCTGCATTAGTATCAGCTATTACCTGTGCTCTGGTAACACCTGAATCAATACTTCCACCCGTTGTAGCACTTCCTTCAAGTTCACTTATTCCCATTTCTGTAAGATTATTCATTGTAGTATCTATAATCTCATCAGTTGCAATAAGTGTATTCCATGTGTACGCATTATAGTAATCGACTTGCGTACCAGTCTCTTCATCATAAGCAAAATCAATATAAAGTGTTGCCTCTGACTCATAAGTCGTTCCTGTACCAAACACAGTTGTTGCGAGAAAATATATTATAAATGAAATGAGTGCCCCAACTACTGCTGCTACCGGAATGATCCATATCTTTTTACATAAGCGAATATAGAAGCTTCGCAAATTGAGCATTTCTTCATTAACCATTAGAAACCGCCTCCTTGCTCTATGTTAAAAGGATTACTTATTGTCCTTTTCAGATTCTTGTTCAGCATTCTTCATTGCTGTTACCTGATTCTCTTCAACGCCTTCTGTAGCATCTGGTGTAAAGAGTATCTTGATAGTAAGCAGCATCAGCTTTAAATCAAGCCATATTGAATAATTCTGAATATAAGTAAGATCCAGTTTGAGCTTATCATAAGGTGTTGTATTGTACTTGCCATAAACCTGTGCATATCCTGCAAGTCCAGCCTTAACCTTCATTCTAAAAGCAAACTCTGGCATTTCTTCCATGTACTGCTTGATAATCTCTGGTCTCTCTGGACGAGGTCCTATAAAGGACATGTCACCTTTTAATATATTAATCAGCTGTGGAAGTTCATCAATTCTGACGGCTCGTATGAATTTACCAATTGGAGTAATACGTGAATCGTTCTTGGCTGCAAGTCTTGCTACACCGTCTTTTTCCGCATCAACTCTCATACTTCTGAATTTCATGATCTTAAATTCTCTCTGATCTACTGTACATCTGACCTGCTTGTACAGAACAGGTCCACCATCATAGAGCTTGATAATAATAGCTGTGATCAGCATAACTGGAGATGACAATATTATAACTATAAGCGAGAACACAATATCTACAAGTCTCTTAAGTGCTCTCTGCTCAATTTTAATAGAATACTCTCTTAGAAGAAGTACAGGTGTATCAAAGAGATGCATCTGATCTGCGCCTTTTACCATTACATCGGTAATCTTAGGCATCATATAAACTCTTATGGAATGAGCATAACAGAATTTGAGGAGCTTATTACGAAGTGGTGTTGGGATATCCCATATTACTACCGCATCGTATCTAAGAAGAGCTTCCTCTTCAATTCTCTCAAGTCCTTCAGAAATGTTCATACATTTAACAATATCAAACCTGTCTCTTCTGGAACCAAACTTACGAATAATGTCATCAACCGGATATTCTCCGCTTACAAGTAGCATCTGCCTTGGCGGGAATATAGACCTGTATAGCCAGTTAGTCACATATGCCCAGGCAAAAGAGATAATGAGCTGAATAACAATTATCTCAATCATTGGAAGAACTGGAACCAGCCAGTTACGCATAAGTGAAATCTGGAAATATGAAACACCATTAACCAGTAGTAGCGCAAATATCTGTGAAAAGAACACATCAAGCGGCTTTAAATAACCTATCTTGAGGCCCCCATACGTATTTGTAAAAAAGAATAGCAAAATAAAATAGATAGCTATCATAAGGAGATGACCTCTGAAATAGAGGTTCAGACCATTACTGATAAGATATCCATCTGCATTTATTCTAGGCTGTCTTACTGCAGGATAATATACATTAAACCAATAGTAAGCATAAACTATAGTATTAAGTGTGAGTCCTATAAAACCAAGAAATAGTACCAGAACTCTTTTTATAGATTCTAATTGTCTCATATACGCCTTTCCACAGCTCTAAATGCCCATCCTATAAAATATTTAATAGAAGATAAAACGCTCAGACCTGCTATGTTCCTATATAGAAACCATATGCGCTGTATAGCTTTAAATTTGTTGGATGAAAGTGATTTGGCAGGTCTCCTGTATATAGCAAGTACTTCATCAAGACCGTATGCTGTCACTCCGCTTTTAAGTATCGTCCACCAGGTCGCTGTATCTTCACTTCCAACATTTGGCATGTGAATTAGCTGCCTGTCTATTATATTTAAGTCAAATACAACTGTTGTTGTAAATATTACTGTTCTTGATAATGCCTCTCTAAATGTAAGAGTCGCAGGAACGTGAACAATCTTGCCAGTTGGCGCTGCATTCTCATCTCCAAATTCATATGCAGAAAAAACAAAGCCAGCATTATTCCGCTCCATGAATTCAAGTTCTCTTGTAAGCTTATCACTCATCCAGATATCATCTGCATCGAGGAAAGCTATATATCTTCCGGTAGCGGCATCAATACCAGTATTCCTTGCAAGAGCCGCTCCTTCATTAACATCCTTACAGATAAGATGCACCTTAGATAAGCTGTCTTCATAGCTCTTCCCAATAGATTGTAACAGTTCCTTACAGGCCTTATCTTCTCTGTCGAGCAGCCTTGTAATAAGTTCTGCACTTCCATCAGGTGATGCATCATCAACAAGTATCAGTTCCCAGTCAGTATAGGTCTGGTTACAGACCATCTTAATAGTATTCTGTATAAAGTGGCTGGCATTATAAACAGGTGTAATTATGCTCACTTTAGTATTTGAGCCAATATCTGTCATATTAGATTTCCTCTTTTACCAGATAGATAGGACGCTTTTTAACTTCAAGGTATGTCTTAGAGAGGTACTGACCTACAATACCAAGACATAACAGCTGTACACCACTTATAAGCGAAATAATACATACAAGTGATGGCCATCCGCTTGTAGGATCACCAATTAATGCAGTTCTGACGATAATAACAACAATCAGAACAAAGGCAAGGAAGCAGAATAATACTCCCAGTATAGACGCAAATGAAAGTGGGGATGTTGAAAAAGCTATTATTCCATCAAGTGCATAGAGGAACAGCTTCCAGAATGACCACTTAGTCTCGCCTTTCTGTCTCTCAATATTCTCGTATTCAAGCCATTTAGTGTCAAAGCCGACCCAGCCAAAGATACCCTTTGAGAACCTGTTATACTCCTCCATTGATAGAATCGCATCTACAAACTGTCTGCTCATAAGTCTGTAGTCTCTTGCTCCATCAACAATTTCTGTCTTGGACATCTTATTCATAAGTGAATAAAAACGTCTTGCAAACCATGATCTTATAGGTGGTTCACCTTTTCTGGATACACGTCTTGTAGCAACTGAATCATATCCTTCATCTACAATCGCTGTATACATTTCTGGAAGTAGTGCTGGTGGATCCTGAAGATCTGCATCCATCATTACTACGTAATCCCCCTTGGCCTTTTGAAGACCTGCATATATTGCTGACTCTTTTCCAAAATTTCTGGAAAAGCTTATTAAATGTACTCTTTCATCCTGCTCATGAAGTTTTTTTACTTCACTTACAGTTCCATCTTTGGAACCATCATTTATATAAATGATTTCAAAATCAACATCCCTCTCTTTAAAATAGCTTTCTGTTTTCATAAGTTCATTATAAAAGTCGAAAACATTCTCCTCCTCGTTATAACAAGGAACAAGAACTGATATAAGTTCCATATCCAAATACCTTCTTACATTCATTATAGTTATAATTATCGACACCATTTTACCATACTTATCAAGAACAAGAAAGAATATGCACTCAAATGTCTTTAACAATAAGTATTTTAAATCAAATAAAGACATTTGCCATTAAAGGCAAATGTCTTTTCTTTTAACATTAGTTTTTTTGAATTTGAATATAGTTTTTTTTGCTCCTGATTTTTTCATTTTCTCTTTTAATTTAGAAGCATTACTGGAACTAAAATTATAAGCAACTACTTTCATTTTTGATTTTGTATTTTTAAAAGCATTTTTATCTATGCTCTTTACTCTTTGGTATACATAAAATTTTTTTAATGATGTGCAACCATAAAAAGCTTTTGACTCAATTTTGGTAAGAGAATGACGGTCCGCATAGAAGTCTTTCATTTGCGTACATCCTTCAAATGCACTCTTTCCAATATATTTATTATAGTCACCGGTAGAAAAACTGCGGATAGTTTTATCTCCTTTAAAAGCATTATCTGCTATTCCAACTACGATAAAATCATATTCATCTTCTAAATCAGAAAAACCGGCACAACTGATATATTTTTTACTATAGCTTGTACCCCAGTCCCATTCGGGGTTAAAACCTATTACTTCAACCTCACCACGAGCATATGTTTTCTTTTCACTTTTTACCGGTTTGGTAACTCTGTATATAAATTCATTGTAAATAAATTCTCCACCTTTAGGGATGGAGTAATATTCTAGATTGTCATCCAATTCGTAATATGCTTCTGACTTTATAGAAAACATATTAATTGAAACAATAAATAATAGTATTGTTACCACATTTAAAAGTATTTTTTTGATACGCATAATTAAAACTCCTCCACATATTTTATCTAATATAGTTCTCAAATGACTAAAGAATTATTCCATCAGAATCACTTCTTTTTATATAATTTACATTAAAAGATGAATCATTCTTTACATAATTACTGATGAACGACTTACATGTTTTTTTACTATATAAAAATCTATTTGGCATAAAAGCCGAATTATCTTCATATTTAGTATTACTTTTTTTCTTCATCTCTTCATCTATTTTAGAACATCTAATTTTCCCCTGTTTAACTTTTGTTATAAATTCATCAAAATTTCTAAAATCATTTTTATTCATAACCCCATTACTAATAGCTTGCTTTACACCTTCAATCGTTACAATTGAACGATGTGCATAAATATCACCTATTAAATGAAGCGCCAACCCCAATACTAAATATTGCTTTTCAAAATTATTTGGATTATGTCCCTTTTCGTTTTTATATAGCTTATATATCTCTGGAATAGTTTCCAATAATACTTTTAAGTCTTTTTGTTCATCCTGTTTAATCGGACGAAGTTCATTTAAAACTTGATCCCTGCAATTATCATCTGTCTTATTATATGAAAGCTTTTTAGCATATAACCATAGCGCATTGAGATGAAGAATATAATTTCCCATTGCATGTAGTTGTGTTTTGTTCATCTTTTTATCATGGAGCTTAGCATTGTCTGCCTTTTCTGATCCAAATACAAGACATTCATGTATTAAATTTTTATTCTTACCACTAAATTTATCCATGACACATTCTGGTAAATTTGTATGTCCTTTACCATTTTAATCTCTATTAACCCATAATGATGAAGCAATTAAATCTTCTGATTCTTTTGAATAACTCTCATCATCATGAGAGTTTTCTCTATAAGCCTCCTCATCTATGTTCCATTCATCATATGTTTCAGCATAAGATCTAGTAGAAATGGAAGCGATAAGTATTACTCCTACCATAATAAAAATAATAATTTTTCTCATTCAGATTTTTTTCAATTAACCTCCAATCATATATTGCTTGAATTTCATATACAATATATCATAGTAAGTTTTTTAAAACAATACAATTGTCATTTAAAGAAATTTAAACTCAATTATCGTTTGGATTAATAAATAAATTCTGTAAATTATAATCTTTTCAATTTTCTAATTAATATTGAACGTAACTTTTATATATAGCTTTACTTATCGTTTTTTTATAATTCCATTAACGTACCTTATAATTCCGTAAGCGGCAAAAAATTTAGCTTTAGATTTTTTTACGCATAAAAAAAAGAAGTAATTAGCTTATTTTCAGCTATTACTTCTCTTTTTTCATTATGTATTTCTTTGTCAATTATTATTTGCTTTTTTATCTCTCAGCTCTCATTGGGTTATTGAGGAAATCCTCATATGAAAGTCTGATTCCATCTTCTAATTCAGTCATGTATTTCCAGCCTAGCTTCTCTGCCTTTGAAACATCAAGAAGCTTTCTAGGTGTTCCGTTTGGCTTAGATGTATCCCAACGGATTTCTCCTTCATAACCAATTACCTTGGCTACAAGCTCAGTAAGTTCCTTGATTGTAAGTTCCTTACCTGTACCAGCATTAACTGTCTCATCTCCACTGTAGTTATTCATAAGGAATACACACAGATTAGCAAGATCGTCTACATACAGGAATTCACGAAGTGGGCTTCCATCTCCCCAACATGTTACGTAAGGAAGATTCTGCTCTTTAGCTTCATGGAAACGTCTGATAAGTGCTGGCAGAACGTGGCTGTGTGTTGGATGATAATTATCATTTGGTCCATACAGGTTTGTAGGCATAACTGATATATAATCTGTGCCGTACTGTTTATTTAGGAATTCGCAGTACTTAAGTCCTGAAATCTTAGCAAGAGCATAAGCTTCATTTGTCTTCTCAAGCTCTGAAGTCAGAAGACAGCTCTCCTTCATTGGCTGAGGAGCCATTCTAGGATAGATGCATGATGATCCAAGGAACTCAAGCTTCTTACAACCATTTTTCCATGCAGAATGAATAACATTCATCTCCAGAATCATATTCTCGTACATGAAGTCTGCAAGAGCTTCACTGTTAGCAACAATTCCGCCAACCTTTGCAGCTGCAAGGAATACGTACTCAGGCTTTTCCTGGGCAAAAAACTCTTCAACAGCATCCTGTCTTGTAAGATCAAGTTCCTTATGTGTTCTGGTAATGATATTATTGTAGCCCTGTCTCTGAAGTTCTCTAACTATAGCAGAACCAACCATTCCTCTATGACCAGCTACGTATATTTTTGCATTCTTTTCCATTTCAATAAAACCTTTCTACATCAAATAATCACGGTGCGTAACTTATTTATGCAGGGTAATTATCTAGCAATTACATATATATTATTTTACAAGTCCTTTTTCAAGGTACTCTTCAAGGTTTGTAGCAACATGTTCGCTTGCTCTCTCTACAGCAACCTTCTGCATATCATGCTCAACCATGATCTTAACAAGCTCTTCAAATGAAGTACTCTGTGGATTCCACTTAAGCTGTGTCTTTGCCTTTGTAGGATCACCAAGAAGGTTTACTACATCTGTAGGTCTGTAGAAATCTGGTGATACCTCTACAAGTACCTTACCTGTTGCCTTATCATAACCCTTTTCATCTATACCTTCACCCTTGAACTCAAGTTCAATACCTGCATAGTGGAATGCAAGCTGGGCAAATTCACGAACTGTATGCTGTACACCAGTTGCGATTACGAAATCTTCTGGTTTGTCATTCTGGAGAATGAGCCACATACATTCAACATAATCCTTGGCATATCCCCAGTCACGAAGACTTGAAAGATTACCAAGCTGTAATTTTTCCTGTTTACCATGCTTGATACGAGCTGCAGCAAGTGTAATCTTACGTGTTACAAATGTCTCACCACGTCTCTCAGACTCATGGTTGAATAGGATACCTGAGCAGCAGAACATGTTGTAAGCTTCTCTATACTCTTTAATAATCCAATATCCATAGAGCTTAGCTACTGCGTATGGGCTGTATGGATGGAATGGAGTTGTCTCACTCTGTGGAACTTCCTCTACCTTACCATAAAGCTCTGATGTAGAAGCCTGATAAATTCTACATGTATCAGCAAGTCCGCACTGACGAACAGCTTCAAGTATTCTTACTACACCAACAGCATCAATATCAGCTGTGAACTCAGGTACATCAAATGATACCTGTACATGTGACTGGGCAGCAAGGTTATAAACTTCATCTGGACGAACCTTACCAACAACTGAGATCATACTCATTGAATCGCAGAGATCACCATAATGAAGATGGAAATGAGGATTTCCTTCAAGATGAGCTATTCTCTCTCTGAAATCAACAGATGATCTTCTGATGATACCATGTACTTCATATCCCTTCTCTAATAAGAACTCTGCAAGATATGAACCATCCTGTCCTGTAATACCTGTAATAAGCGCTTTCTTCGCCATAAAACCTCCAAAATATTTAAATTATTAATTGTTGTCTTTTTTACATTGTGTTTCTATTGTATTCGTTATTTTAATCTCTATTTATTCACTTTAAAATGGATAAATTTGATATATGATAGCACAATATTGACTTTTGTGATAGCATTGATTTATAAGCTAATTATTTGCTTTATCCTCGTATTTATGCAAAATATTGGGTTTAATCTAATCATGCTTTTCATAAGGAGCCTAGCACTATGGACAATATGTTTCAGGGAACATTCGTTAATTCAAACAGAATATTATATACAGCATCAGCATTTGCAAAGAGTAGTCTCTTGCATCTGCAGGAAACAGGTAGTCTACATGCTCAGAAGCCTCACACCAGTAGACGTGCGCATCTGTCATCATTTCTCTTTTTTGTAGTAACATCTGGAAGCGGTGAACTAGTATATGATGGCACTACTTATCAGATTAAGGCCGGAGACTGCATATTCATTGATTGCAGAAAGCCTTATTCTCATACGACTTCCAAGGACTTGTGGTCACTTAAATGGATTCATTTCTATGGTCCAAATATGAACAGTATATATGCCAAGTTCATGGAACGTGGTGGTAAGCCAGTATTTACACCATCAAAAGCGGACCGTTATGAATCAATAGTTGATGAAATATATTCTCTTGCAGGTTCAGAAGATTATCTGCGTGATATGAAGATATATCAGTCTCTTACAGTACTGCTAACATATCTCATGGAAGATTCCTGGAATCCGGAAGAAAGCAGGCGTTCATCGCAGAAACGTCAGAATCTTCAGGAGATTAAAGATTATCTTGATACACATTATACAGAAAGAATCGTACTTGATGATCTTGCTGAACACTTCTATATCAATAAGTTCTATCTCACCAGAATATTTAAAGAGCAATTTGGTATGCCTATTAACAGCTATCTAATGCAGCTAAGGATAACTCATTCCAAGCAGCTCCTTCGTTTTAGTGACA
>CAMJFD010000121.1 GCA_946404845.1 uncultured Butyrivibrio sp.
AGGCTATCAACCTTATCCGAACCGGCTCTGTGTAATACTTCACCTTTTTTTAGTTCAATAAGTCCCATTCCGCATCATCCTTTGCACATGTTTTCGATATTACGAATATAGCTAATCTTATTATAAACTATTTATAGTGCAAATAGATATTAATAAACCATAAATAATTTATACCTTATATGATATGCCATAGGTCATGCAAAACTTCTATATCTTGACACCCGTCATGACATTAGTCTTATACCTCTACCTTTTCTATAGCTCTAACAATTTCTTCTATCTGCTCTTTACTAGCATTATCAATATGGACGCCGCCGGTGCATGTGCAGATACAGTTGTTAACTTTAGAATAGCGTTCTGCGAGGAGCCTGCATATAAATTCGTCCTTGTGACCGAGAATATTCATAACACTTGAAGTTACGCTCACTGTGCCATCTCCTGTGAGAGACATTCTGGGCTGTGATATTACCGTGCAACCTATATGTGCTTTATCCCCGCCATATACTAATATGCTTATATCTGAGCCCAGATGCTTTATATCTACTGCTATTTCTGTAAATGAGAGCTTAATATCTATATGCCTGTCTTTATTTTCATTCATATTATTTACCCATGTTATCTATTTATAATATTTACCTATCTCATTATTTAGTATTCCACTTTAAGTCGTTCATCTTTTAGACTTCTATTCTCTTGTCATAGATTTTCATGTTTTAGTCATATGTCTTAATTTCATTTCCCGTCCATCTCTTATATTGAGGAGCCTCTATACCAAATGGAGCAAGTAACTTGGCAGCAATGTGATATGTCATCTCTTCTATAGACTCTGGATGTATATAAAATGTCATCATAGGAGGAATTATCCATATGTTCCCCATCATAGACAGTTCCTGCATATTCCTTAAGTGAATTGGACTAAGAGGAGTCTCTCTTGTACATAGCACAAGGTTTCTATGCTCTTTTATAGTTACGTCACAGGCTCTTAACAGAAGCGTATCTGCATAACCGCTGTGGATTCCAGAGAGTGTCTTCATGGAACATGGAACTACTACCATTCCTTCAGTTTTAAATGAACCGCTTGCAGGACCTGCGCCAATTTCAGATTCATCATAGGTATAATCAGCAAGACCTAGAACGTCACACATCTCTATATTGCATTCATGGCTTAATGTAATCTCAGCACCTTTTGACATTATCAGATGGCTTTCATAATCAGGATTATCTTTTATTATCTTAAGACATTCTATTAACAGCGGCATACCACTTGCACCGCTTGATCCTACGATTATTCTCTTTTTATTATTCATATCAATTTCCCTGATTTTATATTCCAAAAAAAGCCCGCGCATTAGCTCAAATTTAAGTCTAGACGAGGGCTTTTTTATTTTTATAGGTTATGGCATTTATTGGTTACTAATTACTGAACAAGTGGGAGCACATATGTTACCCAGAACCAGCTGACTGGCATTACCAGGATCATTCCTGGAATCATATCCGCTGTTGGGAACATCTTGACCTTGATCATTCTAAATCCTGTTGCAAGCATTATAATTCCGCCACATGCCTTGAAATCATTGACCATTGTTGATGTAGTCATAGGGAATATAAATCCTGCAAGGAGGAATAATACAAGGAATATAATGAACTGTGGTATGGCGATTACAGAAACCACAAGTCCAAGTGTGCAGGCAAATATAAGTGCTGTGAACAGATCCAGAATAGACTTGGCAATGAGAATGCTATGATCACCTGTCATTCCAGATACGATTGAACCATAGATACCTGTTCCACTTGCGCAGAATAATACGATTACAGTTACAAGAGTTGCCATGAACTCTTCCTCAGAGATCTGAGTATTACTAGTCTTTACGAATTTGCCAATACCTTTCTGCATTATTCTTGCGCCGGCATTGATTCTGTCTCCAAGATGAATTGCAAGACCAATACCTGTACCGATTATTATAGAAAAAACAACTGCTGGCATGTTTTCCATAAGAACAATAGAACTTACTCCCATTGTCATAGAACATGCTCCAAATATCATATTGAGCTTTTCTTTGAAATCAGCATGGAGCTTATTACCAACAAAGGCTCCAATAATACCTCCTACTACAACAGATAATGCATTAATAATTACACCTATAGGCATCACAAATTTCCTCTCTTATATCCATAAATCTTTTTTATAATTATGACATAGGGCAAAAATAGCATCTGCCCCTGTCATACAACTTAAATAGCTATTAAACTTTCCCATCATTAGCTATTAAAAATTAAAATCAGGAAGCCACTTCTTAGGATCCACGTCAAGGAACTTACATCTCTCGAAGCGGTTCTTAAGAGCATATGGTACTGTGCAGTCAAAAATTGACTTACAAGCAATTCCATGTACAGAAATTGAAGGATCAAAATCTGGATCGTTGGATGGATCAAGTACATGTGTATGAACACCCGGAATTGTAATACAATCCTTGTCTCCCTGGAATCTTGTGGTCATAGCCCACATAACATCATTCATGTCAAAAATATCAACATCTTCATCTACAAGGAATACATGCTTCATCTCAGAAAATGCTGAGAATGCAAGAAGTGCCGCCTGACGCTGTCTTCCTTCATCATTTATATTATTTTTTCTAAACTGAATGATGCTAACGAACTTACCACCACCACATGGTGCAGCATGTACATTTACAAGTCTTCCTGGCATTGCTCTCTCTACAAGATCGATAACACTTGCTTCTGTAGGAATACCAGCCATTGATACATGTTCATTACTAGGTCCGATGCAGCTCTCCATAATAGGATTAACTCTGTGGGTAACAGCCTTAACCTTGATAACTGGAAGGTAATTAGGAAGATCATCTCCCTTGGCCTCTCCAGTATATCCTGGGAACTCAGGCATAGCCTTTCCTGTATTAGAATTGATATCCTCTCTCATTGTAAGACCTGGAATCAGTTCGCCTTCAATAACGTATTCAGCATGTGCTATACATGTTTCTGGAATAGATACGCACTTTGCAAGTTCAACAGGCTTACCACGAAGAGCACCTGCAATCTGAAGTTCATTAAATCCAATCGGTGTTGTTGGTGGTTCAAATCCAGCACACATATATACTGCCGGATCAAGACCAATACTAACAGAAATAGGCATTGGCTTATTCATCTTGAGATACTTATCCCAAAATGCACCAAGATGTCTTGAACCTGGTGTGATCCACATAGTCATCTCATCCTTGGACTGAATACATAATCTGTGAATAGTTACATCTGTATCACCATTTTCAGGATCTGTTCCAGCGCACAGCCCCATTGTTATATAAGGGCCGGCATCTTCTGGTGTGTTAGTAGGTGCTGGAACAAGTTTTCTAAGGTCAAAATCAGGATCTGTTACCTTATGTACAACCTCCTGACATGGAGCCTTTCCATCTATAATAACAGGATTTATAGGATTCTTGACCGCATCTCTTAAATGCCATCCAAGTCTCTTATAATCTGTATCAAGGAGCAGTCCTACTCGCTTTCTGCTTGACAGCATACCAATTACTACCCTTGAATCAGGAAATCCCTTTACATTATTAAATAACATCGCAGGACCTTCCTGCTTAGTTGGTCTCTGAACTGTTCCGCCAGCTCCAACATATCTGTATACTCCAGAAATCTCAGCATCTGGGTCTGCTTCAACATCTGTCTCTACAAATTGACCTTCCTGAGTCTTCAGAAATTCAATTGCACTTCTTAAATCATAGATTTCGCTCATGTTTATTCTCCCTGTTAAGTGTAAGTTATATGGAAATTACTTTTGCCAAAAAAGGCATATTTGATCAAAGCGCTTTTTATAGATATATTAACATGATATAATAGATATATTATTTCATTTATTATTTATGCATTAGACATCTTCTAACGTAGATTATATCAAAATGCTTGAATTACAATCGTTTTATATTTAAAGAAAAGGAATTTGTAATGAATACTCAGCAATTAAAATGTTTCATAGAAGTATCAGATCAACTTAATTTCACCAAGGCAGCTGAACATCTGTATTTATCAGCTCCAACAGTAACTCATCATATTCAGACGCTTGAAGATGAGCTAGGTGCAACGCTCTTAATCAGGAATAACAAGTCCGTATCTCTTACGCCTGCTGGCGAAGCCTTTTATAATGATGCTCTTGATATAATTGAGCGTATTCATATAGCTCAGGATCACGTCAATAATATCAATGCCAGTATTACTGAGAAAATAAGTATCGGATGTTCAACTAACACTGAAGTATTTAACTGTACTGAATTCTTGCAAAAAATACATAAGAAATTTCCTGGAATCAGGATTCATATAGACGTTTATGATTATCACAAGCTGGTAACACTTGTAAAAGGGAGGCAGCTGGATTTCTACATAGGCCCAGGCGATATAACGCGAGACGTAAAGGGGCTCAAATACATAGAAACTTCCAAGACAACAAGCTGCGCCGTAGTCCACAGTTCTAACCCTCTTTGCAAAAAAGAATTCATAACTCTAAAAGACATAGAAAAGGAAAACATATTGATAACTCTACATCCTAATATGACGCCATTTAGAACGGAGACTTCTCTTCAGCCTATAATCCGTAAGCATCGTGAACTGCACCCAGACTACATAGCAGAAAATGAAATGAGTGCCATAACCCTTGCCTCTTGCGGTCTAGGCGTAGCCCTTCTACCAGACTACTGTCTCCCAATAAACCGTAATAACATGGACATCTGCACAATCCCCATCCTAGATGAAATCCCCATGAGCTACGGCGCCGCCTACTACCGCGACACCCCCGCAAGCGTCAAGATAAGTAGCTTACTGCTTTCTGCTACTCCCTAATGTAAACATCCCACACCATGTAATTTGCTGAACCAGTCAAATCGTTCCATGGTGTGGGATACTTTTTACATAAACTTCTTTTCGATTTCTGCGATGTGCAGGCGGCAGCTTTCAGCATTCTCAGGTTTGGTATCTTCGAGAGTTGCCTGGATGTATGGCTTCTTTTCTACGGCAAATTTGATGACTGTTGAGAGATCAATTTCACCAAGGCCGCAGCCCATACTCTTTACTTCTTCGCCGTTTAGGACGCCGTCTTTTAAATGGATTACTGCTACGTCTTTGCCCAGGAGATCTATGGCTTCCTCAAAGACCTCCTCACGCTCATTGTAATTCTCATAATGTAAGAGATTTACTGGATCGAGGATAATCTGAAGATTTGGAGAATCAATCGCATCCAGAACTGCTCTTGCCCTCTTTGGATTCCATACGATGTGCTTGTAAACTGGCTCAATTGCCATTATTACACCCATCTTCTCTGCATAATTTACTACAGGCTTGAGATTCCTGATGAAAATACCAAGAGCCTCATCACTGTGGCAGGCCTCCTTATCATAAGTATAAGTTGTATTAGGAGCACCTGTCTCTGTTCCTACTACGCTGCAGCCCAAGAGAGATGCAAATCTTAGATGAGCCATATACTTATCCTGAGTCTCTTTTAACATATTCTGATCTGGATTTGCCAGATTAAGGTAACAACCAAGTACAGCTATATCAATACCTGCATCCTTAAATACATTCTTTAAATAAGTCGCATAACCTGGTGTAAGTGCCATTGGATCAGCACTCTGCCCCTGAAGCTTGGATAATGCAATATGAGCACATGTAAATCCCTGCTTCTTGACTTCCTGCAATCTCTCCTCAATTGGTAAATCTACTGAATCATGTAATCTTAGTCCTAACTGTATCATTTTCCCTCTCTCCATTACTTTTATATAATTATTTATTATTAATATAATCCAATATCCACTCAGGCTTGATTCTCTAATGAATAGAAATAACCCTTCTGCTTCATCAGCTCCTCAAAGGTTCCCTGCTCAATAATGCCGCCATCCTGCATAACTACAATCTTGTCAGCCTTTTCGATAGTTGCAAGCTTGTGCGCAACTATAAATGTAGTTCTGTCATGTGACATATGATCAATTGCGCTTGAAACCTCTCTTTCAGAAATTGTATCAAGAGCAGATGTCGCTTCATCCAATATAATTACTCTTGGCTTTCTGATAAGAGCCCTCGCAATAGATATCCTCTGCTTCTGTCCACCAGATAATTTGTCGCCATGCTCTCCGACCATCGTATCAAGCCCATCTGGTAATTTATCTACGACGCTTCTAAGTCCGGCTTCATCAATTACTTTCTGAAGTTCCTCTTCGCTTACATGACTTGTACCATATAAGATATTATCTCTAATAGTTCCTGAGAATAGAATAGTATTCTGAGGAACAACAGCAAGATTTTCCCTATAACTGTGAAGACTGATTTCAGAAATGTCCTTACCATCAACAAGGAGCTTACCTTCATTAGGCATACAGAAACCTACTAAAAGGTTCATAATTGTTGACTTACCGGCACCTGACTCACCTACAAAGGCTACTGTCTCGCCCTCTTTAATACTAAGGGTCAGATTATTTATTACGTTATCATCTGTACCAGGATAGGCATAGCTTACATTCTGGAACTCATAATTACCATAAAGGTGATCTATTTCTTCCTTTCCAGTATCATCTTCCACATCTTCTACAAGGAGAATTTCACCAATACTGCTAACTGATTCAAGGCCCTTTGAAATAGTTGGCAGAAGTGTTAGAAGTGATGAAACCTGTGACACGATTGTAGTGAAATAGTTCTGATATAGAACAACGTCACCGACCTGAATCCTGCCTCTAATAGCAAGAACAGCTGTAAATACAAGACAGATTACCTGGAAGAGCTGGAAACATACCCAGCTGACAGCGCCAAAATTTGTCTGTATGATATCGAGTCTGTATCCGGCTCTTGCTATCATTTGAACCTGCTTGTCCATCTTGTTGATTTCTTCATTTTCAAGGGCATGCGCTCTCGTAACAGGTACAAGTTCAACCATCTCCATAACCCTTGCAGAAGTCTCTTCCATTTCCTTACGAAAAGCCTGATTATGCCTCTTAATAGGCTTTTTGAATGTAAATACCAGAAATGCTGCAAGTGGCACCATCAGTAGGAAGAATATAAATACTATTTTGCTCTTAAAAATAGTAACCGAAAGAGCCACAACAATATTGATTATAATATTGAGAAGACTTACAAATAGCTGGTCTGAAAGTGTCTCAACTGCTTCTACGTCACGGATTATCTTGGACTGAAGTCTTCCTGATTGTATATCCTTCTGGTAAGGTACAGACATCTGCTGAATCTTATGTATAAGCGTACTACGAAGGCCTGCTTCTACATTACGAACACTGCTGCTCCTAAAGTGCATATGCAGATAGTTCATAGGAATGTTTAATACAAGGAGGATTGCCAGGACCGCTGCATTAAGTGCTATCAGCCTGTAAACGTCCTGATTACCTTCTGTAACATAGTTAATGATATTGGCTGTTACAATAGGTAGAATCCATGTTGGACTATGCTTAATTACATAGAAAAAAGTCGACAACAGGAATCTGAAGTAATATCCCTTATAAAAACCAAATAATGTAGCAAGTGAATTGCCCTTGTGCTTCATATAGCTCTGCAGATATACATCTGTATCGATATTGAAATTATTATCATAATTAGTACTGTTCATATATAATCCCTTTTTCCATTAAGAATAACGTCCTCTCCATTCTCGCGCAGGCGATATACATTAATTAATCTTACTAAATAGCACTCTGAATTCCTTATCTGTATCTCCCTGATATGCATACATTCCCATAAGAGCACCTGTAAATCTCTTACCCATCTTAACTGCCTCATCGCAGAGATAATATACATTATCCTTATGATCAAACAGGACATATGCATCTGTATTTTCTTCAATTTTTTTATAATAAAAATCTCTCTTAAGATATGAAATCTCCATCTTGAGACTAATACTAAAATCCCCATTTGGATTTCTATAATCTTCAATTGTAATTGGCTCACCACTTATCTTAAGTATGTCATCTAATCCAATATGCTCCTGCACATACATATACAGATTACAAGCACCTGAATCATTATCTTTTTGGCATATAACTCCAAAACTTATCCATGTATTCTCATCGTAATAACCTATGATACCAGCACTTTGACCCTCTCTTATAGCATCTTTGTTAATGCCTCCATTCATAGCATACAGATTTTTAAGAGTAAGAGCTGCCTCAAAACTGCACTCAAAATCAGTCTGTCTCTTAAGTACGATATTTCTGCTATCAACGCTGGATAAAGGCGCTCTGCTACCGCGAATATCAAGTTTCAGACTTTTCTTATCACTTCCTGTTACCTTAACAGCACCATCTTCAAATGGTCTTGGAGTCATATAATCCATCGGAAGACCTGCAAGTGATAGTCTGATTTCCTGCGAATTATAATTAGTATTAGTATCAGAATTTGAAATATTTGAATTTATATCTGCATAAGGCTTTAGCTGCATGGCAGATGGACCATCACCACTATTAACTACAGGCCAGCCATCACTAGTCCATTCAACAGGGTCAATTGCTGTCTCTCTTCCAAGTATGCTCCACTTATTATCAACCATTCTGCCGCAGAGATATACCATATACCATCTGCCATCAAGCGTTTCCACAAGGTCTCCATGCCCGCATCTTCTAATTGCTGCATTATCATCCCTCTGTATCATAATAGGATTATATGGACTTGGCTCATAATCTCCCATAAGAGTCTTGGATCTGGAAATAGTCACTCTATGTCCTATTCCAGTTCCACCCTCAGCAAGTAGCAGATAGTAATATCCATCTTTTTTGTATAGATGAGGACCCTCTGGAGCTCTCTTCATATCGCCATAATATAGGAGTTTGGCTTCTGATATCTGCCTGGTCGCAGTCTCATCAAGTTCAAGAATCCTTGCCCCTCTATTTAGGAGCATATAGCGTCTACCGTCATCATCATTAAATATACTTGGATCGATTCCGTCCTCATCAATAAATGCAGGCTCAGAATATGGTCCTTCTGGCTTATCAGATGATACAACAATTTGCCTCCTGTAAGTTGGAGGTACATCATTTAATCTGTAGGTTGCTGTAATATAGAATCTCCCTTTATAATAAGAGATATCTGGTGCCCAGAATCCGCGTCCGCCTTCAAGTTCATCAAGATGCGCCCATTCAGGATTAGTTATCGCATATCCTATAATCTCCCAGTTAATAAGATCTGTAGAATGAGATATAGGAATACAAGGGAAAAATATAAAAGAAGAATTGACCATATAATAGTCTCCTCCAACCCTGCAAATACTAGGATCAGGGAACATTCCTCTTCTAATTGGATTCTGGTAATAATCATCATAGCTGTGATGATATTTATCCTGCAGCCACTTGATTATATCTTCAGATTCGCTATCTATAGCTAATTTCCATGGTGTTACAAGATTAATATCGCCCTCAAATGGGGACATTCCGCATTTACATACAAGATACTCAAATGTATCAGCTCTATTAGACATAGCAGCATAATGTAATATATTCCTGTGCTCACTGTCATATTCATTAAGGCTTATCCTTGAGTACTCAACGAGATATCTTATAACATTTATATCTCCTACTTTTCCGGCGGCAAAAAAGCTTTCTCCATCTATAAGAGATGGATTATCTATCAAAATTTCTTTAATTTTATCAATGTCATTTTTATTTATCGCATCTAATAAATCCATTTTCTTATTTTTTTCAACCGTCTTTCTTTGTATAAAAATATATTGTAATCGCTTACATCTATTTATTGTATGCAATATATTTCTTTAATGCAATATAAACATGAGCCAAATAATAGCTATTATTGAACCTTTTGAATATAATAAGAATTTATCGTTATTTAATATATTTTATATCGCGTTTTTATCATTAATTGCTTTCTGTATTATATAATGAAAATGAGTTTTCGGTATTATGTTAGTGGGATTAATATCTAACTCTTCTATTATTTAATTCCACATATATTTCAAATGAATAACAGATAAGAGCTCCATCACTTCTATTATTCTTATGAGGAGGTTTTTTCCAAATGAGTAAAAAAGCAAAAAATGATAATCCAACTAATTCAAAAGGCCTAAAAGGTGTTCAGTCAAAGCTCATTACAACTATGGTTGCCCTTGTTGTAATCCCGCTTACTATCGCAATTATAATTAGCTATGTAAGTTCCATTAACAAAGCTCTTGCAGATGCTGAAGATAACAATCTCAAACAGGCCAAAATTATTGAGTCAGAATTCATGACAGTTATCAATCAGCAGTTCCGTACTCTGGAAGCTATAGCAAATAATCCATATACAATTGGATACATTTCCGATGAAAGTTCCAGAAATGACACAGAAATGATAGCTTATCTGGATACACTTAATGCAGCATATAATGATGGTAATTCAATAGTTGTATCAGAAGCTTCTGGACAACAGCTCGTTCGTACTGGTGATGGTAGTCTTTCAGACATATCAGAAAGAGATTATTTCCAAAATGCAATAGCTGGTTCAGAAGTATTATCTGAAGTACTTGTTTCTAAGGCAACTGGATCCAGAATCATTATTCCTGCAGTACCTGTATATGACAGTACATATACAACTCCTATTGGTATAGTTCAACGTAGTTATGATCTAAATGTACTTCATGAACTACTTGCAAGCTATGTAACAGATTCACA
>CAMJFD010000122.1 GCA_946404845.1 uncultured Butyrivibrio sp.
GTATCAGCTTGAACGTATGAAGAAGCTACTTAAAAAGGAGAAACTTTATTATGATTTTCTACGTTGAAAATGAAGTCTCTGCCGAATTTGATTTCGACATTGAGGAACTGTCCAAACAGGTATGTGAGGCTGTTCTAAAAGAAGAAAACTGTCCTTTTGAAGCAGAAATCAATATGACAATTACTGATGATGAAGGAATACATGAGATTAACAAGGAATTTAGAGATATCGACAGTCCAACTGATGTACTCTCTTTTCCAAATATCAGTTATGAAACTCCTGGAGATTTCAGTGGTGTAGAGGAGCAGGAAGCTGACTGCCTTAACCCTGATACAGGTAATATTATGCTGGGAGATATAGTTATAAATGAAGGCCGTGTCAGATCTCAGGCCAGAGAATATGGGCATAGTGAGAAGAGAGAATTTGCTTTTCTGACTGCTCATAGTATGCTGCATTTATGTGGTTATGATCATATGGAACCTGATGAAGCAAAGGTAATGGAAGATAAACAGGATAAAATATTAAATAGCTTAGGAATTACTAGGGACTAATTATTATGACTTCTCATATTGAAAATAATAAAATAAAACCGGATATTTTTACATCGCTTACATTTATATGTTTTACACTGCTTGCTATTGCTACAATTGTTCTTGTAAAGACAGCGGGTGAGGATGCAATTGGCTATGCAGCTCCAGCCATATTACTATTTGTATTGTTTGAGGTAATATATAGAGCTGGATTTGAAAAGGCCATTTACAAGATGATCAGGCTGAGGCTTAGAAGGAATCAGTTCCAAAATGCTGTGAAAAATATGAATGTGCTAAAGATAGTAGCAATTGTATCTGGAGTAGTTATAACAGCATTGATGATGCTATTATCAAGTGTAATTATAGAGGGAATCTCAGGTAGCTCACTTGGTCAGATGATTTTATTTATAACAGCTCCGGCATTTTTATTTACAGCAATCAGCTGTGTTTACCGAGGATATTTATATGGACTTGGATATACCAAGCCATATTTTATAAGCACTATATTGCAAATAGTTATATCTCTGATTGTCGGCTTTGTGATGCTATTTTTTGCACACAGCTATGGAGTTAAAGTTGCAGATCTAGTACATGTTGAATCGATTAGTTCTATTTATGCAGCTGCAGGATTTATGTCAGGATTATCAATTGGCAGCTTTGCCAGTATGGTCTATGTTCTCTGCGCTGTTAAGGTAAGAGCGCATGAGATAAAGATGACTTATAATCAGGACAATATTATGGTAGACCGTACAAATGAAGGCTTTAGTATGTTATGGCCTTTACTTGCTATTTATGCTGTCCCAGTTCTTTTATTTATTGTAGATGAAATAGTATATAGCACTCACATTGAGGATGGAACTGCAGCAGTTACTAATTTTGGTATATTCCTGGGACGCTTTGTACCAGTAATTGTTATCTTTGTCATGATTGGCTGTCTTCCATACATTAAGTCATGGTATCAGATCAATGTGAGAATTGATAAAAATGATATTGGAAGTGCTGGCAACAGATTTTGCGGATTCATAGTATATGGTCTGACATTTCTTGCACCATTAGTTATTATACTTATGTTTATGGCAGATACTGTAACTACATGTATTTACGGTAAGGCAAATGATGCTGCAAATGGATTTATGTTTGCAGGTTCTGGTCTTGTTTTATTTATATCATTATTTGCATTTTTATCATTTAGTCTTTTTAAACAGGGAAGAGATATTGTATTACTTATCGCTTCTGCAGTGTCAGTTGTTGCACATATTATTACCCTGTGCATTTTGACAGGAGGAGCCGGAAAAGGATTACATGCTGTAATTGCTGCACTGTATGCGCAGTTTGTTGTTTATGATCTTATTGGATTCTGGGCAATGTGGAATATATTAAAGCTCAGAAGAACTTATATATATGTTGTTCTGTTCAAAGTAATTGTATGTTCGGTTATAACTGGAACATTATGTATTTTCCTGGACAGATTCTTATCCGATGTAATAGGCGAAATATTAACACTTATGGCCGTAGTTGTTGTATATATATTTGTTTATCTAAATCTCTTAACTATTACCAGAACTCTTGGACTTAGAGATCTTAACAGGAGCGTTATAGGCAGAATATATAGCAAATTTGCAATAGCTATAGGTTTACTTAGGGAGGAAAAGAGTGAGTAATGTAATTATTGCCGGAGCTGGAGCTTCTGGTTTATGCGCTGCTATTGTGTGCGCCAGAAATGGATGCAAGGTAACAATTATAGAAAAGACAGATGTTGTAGGTAAGAAACTGTCTATAACAGGTAATGGCAGATGTAATCTGACTAATCTTGATATGAAGCCGGAAGATTTTAATGATGCTGCAGCAGGCAGAATGAAAGGCTTCCTTGAAAGATTTGATGCAGAGTCTGCAATTCGCTTTTTCCGTTCACTGGGTGTTATTGTTCAGAGCGAAGATGGATATATATATCCAGTATCTAATCAGGCATCTACTGTTGTAAATGCCTTGTACAACGAGTGTTTAAGACTCGGTGTAGAGTTCATGATGCATCAGCAGTTAAAAGAGGTTATCGTAAATGGTGACAGCTCTTTTATTATAAGGACAGATAAGGATAGATTTGACTGTGATAAGTTCATTATGGCTATAGGTTCTCTGTCTGGACCTAAAATCACTGCATCTACAGGCGATGGATATTACATATGTAAAAAACTTGGTATGAGTATCAAAGACTGTTATCCTGCACTTGTTGGCATGAAGGCTGATAGTGAATTCCTACCTGCAGACGGCGGCGTAAGAGCCAAGGCAAGGGTGGATTTCCTAATTGGCAGAGAAGTTATTATATCTGAATATGGTGAAGTTCAGTTTACCAAGGACAGTATATCCGGTTTTCCTGTTATGCAGGCTAGTGGCAAAGTTTCTAAATATCTTGCAGATGGAACTCCTATTAGCTGTGAGATAGATTTTTTTCCAGAGTATGACGATGAATCTTTTGAAGCTCTTAAAAGTGAGATGTGCAAGCTAAGAGACAACAGGACTCTTGAGGAGTTCCTCTCTGGTATTGGCAATAGTAATATTAATGATATGATTATAAGACGTATGAAGTTCAGTAAGAGCATGCATATGAAAAATATAGCTGAGAACATGGCACGTAATATTCTGGATGCTTACAGGCATTACAGAATAGAGCTTATTGGTCCTACATCATATCAGCAGGCTCAGGTTACAACGGGCGGAGTTAGTCTTGGAGAAGTTGATGATAATCTTATGGCCCGTAAGGCACCTGGTATGTATATAATTGGTGAGCTGCTTGATGTTGATGGCAGATGCGGAGGCTATAACCTTCAGTGGGCATGGACAAGTGCCTATATAGCTGCGATGAGTGCATCAGAGTCTTGATGATTTATATTTTGATTTATTTTTAAGTTTTATTCATGTGTTATTATGTAAATATAATTTTGTGATTAATGTAATAACATATTTTGGGTGATTATATGATTCGAGTTAGTAATATTAAGATAGAAAACAGTGGTAATATGGGAAGTCAGATGATGGAGACTTCTCATATCAAGGGGCTTTTAAAGGGCAGGATTGCAAAACTATTAAAGGTTAGTGAAAATGCAATTTCTGATCCTGAAATAGTAAGACATTCAATTGATGCCCGCAAGAAGCCTCAGATATTTGATATATATGTAGCTGATGTTATGGTCCTAAAGGGCAAGGAATCGGACGTTTTAAAGAAATCCAGATGTAAGAATGCTGAATCTGTAAAAAGAGTTCATTATGTATTTCCTGAATCCGGATCTGAAACAATTGTTAATCGTCCTGTTATTATCGGTTCTGGTCCTGCAGGACTTTTTTGTGCGTATGAACTTGCACTTAATGGCTATAAGCCTCTTGTTCTTGAGAGAGGAAGCGACGTTGATGAGAGACAGAAGATTGTAGATGATTTCTGGAACGGTGGTGAACTAAATGTTAATTGTAATGTTCAGTTCGGTGAAGGCGGAGCTGGTACATTTTCTGACGGTAAGCTCAATACGGTAGTTAAGGATAAATATGGACGTGCTACAGAGGTCTTAAATACATTTGTTAAATACGGTGCCAAAGAGAATATTCTATATGAGAATAAGCCACATGTAGGAACTGACATTCTAAGAGATGTTGTTAAGAATATGCGTAATGAAATAATTCGTCTTGGCGGAGAATACCGTTTTAACTGTCTGGTTCAGGATCTTGTTATGGAAGACGGCAATATTAAGGGTGTTGTGACATCAGATGGCGAGACGATTGAGAGTAATATAGTAGTTCTTGCTATTGGACATAGTGCAAGAGATACGTTTGAAATGATCAAAGCACACAATATAGAAATGCAGCAAAAGGCATTTGCAGTAGGATACAGAGTTGAACACAGACAGAGCCTTATAAATAAGTCCCAGTACGGAATTGAGTCACCTACTTCACTTCCTGCATCACCATATAAAGTAGTTATGAATTCTGAGTCAGGAAGGGGTGTATATTCATTTTGTATGTGTCCTGGCGGATATGTTGTAAATGCTTCTTCTGAAAATGGTTATACCTGTGTTAACGGAATGAGTTATAATGCGCGTGACGGCCTAAATGCAAACAGTGCAATTATAGTTGCTGTAAGACCTGAAGACTTTGGCTCTAGTGACGTACTTGCTGGTATGTATTTCCAGAGAGACCTTGAGAAAAAAGCTTATGAACTTGGAAGGGGCAAAGTTCCGGTTGAGTATTATAAGGACTTTAGAAGAGGAGTACTAGGCGTTTCAGATGATAATAGTAGTGTAGATTCTAATGATGCTAATAAGCCTCAAATTAAGGGAGAATATGTTTTTGCCAATGTGCATGAGATTCTGCCAGATTATCTTAATAAGGCTTTTGTCGAAGGTATGGACAAGTTCGACCATATGATAAAAGGCTTTAATAGTGATGATGCTATTATAGATGGTGTTGAGAGCAGAACTTCGTCACCTATTAGAATTAATCGTGATGACAATCTGCAGTCTCCATCTGTATCTGGTCTGTATCCATGCGGAGAAGGTGCAGGATATGCAGGGGGTATTATGTCTGCTGCAATGGATGGAATTAAGGTTGCAGAAGTTATTGCAGCCACATTTAAAATGTTCTAATGTGATGGATGATAAGGAGAGAAGCAACATGAAATTAGCAGTAATTTATGATTCAAAAACAGGTAATACAAAAATGGCAGCAGAGTGGATCGTAGAGGGAATGACAGAAGTAACTGATATCGAAGCAAAGGCTTTTGATATTCATGATATTGATGAACAGTTCATTCAGGAATCTAAGGGCGTTGTTATTGGCTCTCCATCATATGTTGCTCTTATGACACCAGACATTCATTCTTTTATTATGGGTAATGGTGGAAAACTTGGATTTGGCGGAAAGCTCGGCGGAGCTTTTGCTACAGAGCAGTATACACACGGCGGTGGAGATACAGTTATCCAGTCAATTCTGACAATGGAAATGGTTAATGGAATGATGTGCTATTCAGGTGGTAATTCTTGTGGCAAGCCATGTATTCATCTTGGACCTGTTGCTGTAAATGATAATATAGAAAAGCATAATGGCATGGACAAGTATAAAGATAACTTCGTTATTTATGGACACCGTTTTGCACAGAAGGTAATAGAGATTTTTTGATTTTATTATATATAAATAAGGAGGAAAGAAGCATGAAAAAAGTAGTATCACTTTTGATGGCTGTTCTGTTAAGTGTATCAATTGCTAATTGTTTGCCGGAAACAGTTTCAGCATCATCAAAACAAAAAGTCGTTGCAACAACAGTGTATGGGGGACACTATTATGAACTAATCGAGCAGAACTATACATGGACTAAGGCTTACAATGACTGTGTCAAACGAGGAGGACATCTTGTATCCATTACATCCCAGGGTGAACAGGATGCTATGGTTCAACTTGTAAAGCAGGGTACACGTAAGAATTACTGGCTCGGTGCTAAGAAAGATTCTAATAATAAATTTTCAACCTGGGTAACAGGTGAAACCTTCTCTTATGAGAACTTTGCACAGGGTCAGCCTGATAAATCATTTGAAAAATGTCTATGTATGCTTACTTATGACAATCCTAATACCTATTATACAGAATATGTAGGTGATTGGAATGATTTGATTGATTCGGGTACATATGGTTCTGAGAAATGGTTTGGTGTTAAGAATTTTGGATATATTTGTGAATATGATTCAATTAGCACATCACCAAGTACTCCTTCATTAAAGTCAGTTAAGAGTAAATCCAGTGGTAAGGTAGCAGTAACTATAAATAAGGTTTCAGATGCAAAAGGGTATGAAATTCAATATTCATACAAGAGTAATTTCAAGAAATCTTCATATAAGACTACTAAGAAGAAAAAGGTTACTCTTACAAATCTTAAGTCTCATAAGAAATACTATGTAAGAGTAAGATCATATAAAACTGTTTCAGGCAAAAGGGTATATAGTGCATGGAGTGGTGTAAAAAAAGTTTCTGTAAAATAAATATATTAAATGTGAGTCTGTTTGTATTTTATATACGAACAGGCTCATTTTTTTAAATAGGAAATTGTTCTGCAAATTTCCTATTAAATAAAAATGCATTCGTACGCACTCTCAGACTTCATTATTTATTGCAAATTACTCCCAAAATTATCTATACTAGAATTTGATATTTATAAACTTAAACAGAATGGAGAACAGAATTACTAAATGATTTATATAGGATGTCATTTATCAGTTACTAAAGGTTATGAGGCTATGGGCAAGACGATGTCCAGATATGGCGGCAGCACTTTTTCCTGGTTTACCAGAAATCCAAGAGGTGGTAAAGCAAAGGCAATTGAAACTGATGATGCAGATTCTCTTAATGAATACATAGATACTAATAAATTTGGACCTCTTGTAGCTCATGGAAGTTATACGATGAACCTGTGTGCTGCAAATCCTGTAATAAGAGAAAACAGCATGAATATGTTTGCAGATGATATGAAGCGAATGGCTTATTTTCCAGGGAACTTCTATAATTTCCATCCAGGATCACATGTCGGACAGGGAGCAGAGAAAGGTATTGAACTTATATCTGATGCGCTTAATGAATACCTTACAGAGGATATGAAGATAACAGTTCTACTAGAAACCATGGCAGGTAAAGGCTCTGAGGTAGGAAGCACATTTGAAGAACTTAAGGAAATTATAGATAGAGTGGAACTTAAGGATAAGCTGGGAGTATGCTTTGACACTTGCCATACCTGGGATTCGGGATATGATATAGTAAGTGATCTGGATGGAGTTTTGAGTCATTTTGATGATATAATCGGACTTGACAGATTAAAGGCGGTTCATCTAAATGACAGTAAAAATGACAGAGGCTCTCATAAGGACCGTCATGAAAAAATCGGTGAAGGATATATAGGCCTTGATGCAATGAAGAGAATTGTGACGCATCCGGTCTTACAAGATTATCCTTTTATATTGGAAACACCAAATGATGAAGACGGCTATATAAGAGAAATAGCCATGATTAAGGGATTTTTTACAAACTAATTTAACGTGCCAAAACTTACAGGTATGTTTGTAGAAGAGGCGGAGTAATATATGCGTTCAAAAGATGAAATTAGAAAAGAGTCTCTTAGTAAAAGAGATTCTCTTACACAAGATGAATTACAGAATAAAAATAATAGTATACGAAATGCATTATTTTCGCTAAAATATGATGGTGTAAATATCTATGATAAGTGTCAGAACATACTTATTTATGCTTCTTATAAGAGCGAAGTAAGTACAATTGAAATTATTGAAAAGGCACTTTCAGATGGAAAAAAAGTTTTTTGCCCAAAAGTATTAAGTCTAAAGAATGGACACATGGAGTTCTATAGAATACGTGATATTAAAGAGATGGTTACAAGTAAAATGGGGATACTTGAACCTGATACAACTGTAAGTTATTTAGAGGCTTTTGACACAGATACAAAAGGCGATACACTTATGATTATGCCAGGCACGGCTTTTAATAGGGTGAAAGACCGTATTGGATATAACGGCGGATTCTATGACAGATATGCGGCAAGATTTGAGAATATAATTAAGATTGCCATAGCGTTTGATGTCCAGATATTTGATGAGGATTTTCCTGTTAATCAATACGACAGAAAGCCTGATGTAATAATTACGGAGTCAGAAATCATTAGATAGATTCAATATAGATTTAAGGTATTTCATGGCAAAATATAGATTCAATTTTTAAATTCGAATTAATTATCAGTTATATAAGGGTGAAAAGTTTGAAAATGTTCCATTTTCAAACACGAATTGGTGTCGCGAGCTCCACCAATGTCGAGCCATTAGCCACTCGTTTCACTCGCGGCATGAGGTTAAAAATGGAAGAGCTAAAGCAGGAAATTATTGATGTATGTAAAAAACTTGGTGAAAAAGGTCTACTTGTAAGGACTTGGGGTAATGTCAGCTGCAGAGTAGATAAGAATACCTTTTTGATAACGTCAAGTGGAATTAAATATGAAGATTTAACGACCAACAATATTATTGAGGTCAAAATAAAAGACCTTTCATACAAAGGTGATATTCTGCCTTCAAGTGAAAAAGCAGTGCATGCAGCATGCTACAGAGTAAGACCTGAATGTAATTTTATTATTCATACACACCAGGTATATGCAACAGTTGCAGGTACACTGGGACTCAAGAAGATTAAGACATTTGATCAAAATGACAGTAGAGTAGTAATTCCTGTTGCATCTTATGCACTTCCGGGAACAGACAAACTTGCAGAAAACGTAGCAAGACGAGTTAGAAAATATCCTGAGAATAAAGGCTTTATAATGGCCAATCATGGAACAGTATGTCTTGGAGCTGACAGTGAAGAGGCATTACAGGTGGCACTTGACCTTGAGGTTATGTGCAGTAATTTCCTCATAGATAATTGTAAGACGGATATGAGACATTGCATACAGAAAGGCTTTTGCTCACATCTTGAAAACGGAGAGATAGTCTATGATCATAATGACACTCCTCTTGGAATCAGGAGAATTCATGAATATATCTATAGTAAAAGACCAGATGTAAATTACATTATTCATAATAAATCAGAAGCAATTATGACAGTATCAAGACGAGCTAATCATTTAAGACCACTTCTTGATGATTTTGCACAGCTCGTTGGATTTAGTGTCAAGATTCCTTCAAGAGATGATGGACACGAAAGAGGAAGCGTACATGTCAAAAAGAACTGTAATGCAGTATTTGCATTTAATGACGGTGCTTTTTGCCTTGGCGCTACAGAAGAGGATGCGAGCGCAGTTGCACTTATTCTGGATAAGGGCTGTATAGCGCACACTGCCGTTATGAGATTTGGTGAAGGCCATTATTTGTCAGTACTTGATTGTATTAGAATGAACAGACATTATAAAAAAAGTTACTCTAAACTTGCCGATAATAAATGATTACAATGCATATTTGTGTTTCACACAGCTCACTAGTTGTGCTAAAATAATGTTATTCAGAAGAATTTACTAAATTAATCTGAAAGGATGAATGTTATGGCAGAAAAAGATAAGTACGTTGCTTATGTATCAAGTTATACTTCCGGAAGCGGAAATAGCTATGGTATCAGAGTTTATGATGTCGATATGAAGAAAGGCCGTTTTACAGAGAAGGAGAAGGTAGAAATTACTAACTCTTCTTACATTGGAATTTCTCATGATTCAAAAACTCTTTATTCTATTACGGACTCTGGCGTTGAGTCTTATCACATCAAAGAAGATGGAACACTTGATTTCTTAAATGAAGCTTCTATAAATGGTATGAGAGGATGTTATCTGAACTTTGATCAGTCTGATAAATATCTCTTTACTTGCGGCTATCATGATGGAAAACTTACAGTTCTGAGATTAAATGAAGACGGCAGCATTGGTGAAATCACTGATGAGAAGTATCATAAGGGTCTTGGAACAGCAGCTGGACGTAATCATGTACCGCATGTTCAGTGTGTAAAGGTTACTAAGGACAATAAATATGTATGCGCAGCTGACCTAGGTATGGACAGAGTTAATATTTATGCTCTTGATCTTGAAACAGGTAAGCTTAAAGATATCGATATGATTCACTGTGATCAGGAATCATCACCAAGACATATGCAGTTTTCTAAGGACGGAAAATACCTCTACGTTGTATTTGAGCAGGAATGTGCCATCAGCGTTTATGAGTACAAGGAAGTTAATGGAATGCCTGATTTTGAAGAAATTCAGACTGTATATAATACTGATGAACCAGATTCACAGGGTGTTGCATGTAGTGCACTTTCATTCTCTGAAGACTACAATTATCTTGTAAGTTCATCAGCTGGTGAAAATAACGCTATTGTATTTAAGGTAGACAAGGAAACAGGTCTTCTTGAAAAGAAAATTCAGCTTCCTATAGCAGGTGAATATCCTAAGGATGCAGCTCTTTTCCCAGATAACAAGCACCTTGTATCCTTAAACCATGAGTCAGACTCACTGACCTTCTTCACGGTAGATATGGACGCAGGTACAATGGTCATGAAC
>CAMJFD010000123.1 GCA_946404845.1 uncultured Butyrivibrio sp.
TTGTAATACTTATTCATGCTAAGTTTCCAGGCGTATTTGGAGACGGAGCAGAAGCAATTGCCAGATTCGGTGTTCCAATGTTTTTTGCCATTTCTGGCAGATATCTGTTAAAAGCAGAAGATAGAAGCGCGGCAGATATCAGGAAAAGAGTAATACCTAAATTAAAAAAATTATGCATTATAACGCTCGTTATGACACTTATATATACAGCCTATTCATTTATGTATGCATATTTTGTAGGCTTTTCCATTTCAGAACTGTTTTTTTATAAATATAACCCTTATGAATTAACGACCATGCTGGTATTTAATTCAGGACAAATGATACATGATTATACTTATACATTCGATCATTTATGGTTTCTGTTCGCACTTATATATGTATATGTGCTCATAATAATTTTTGCCAGATTCCTGTACAAATGGAAAAGAGGCCTTATCATCATATTACTTGGATTTCTCTTTTTTGGAGAACTATTACAGACCTATTATCCTATAAGACCTTTTAATATCAACATCTGTACATGGTATGTGCTCCGTAACTGGCTGTTTGTAGGTATTCCATTTACACTTATTGGAATTGAGTTTAATGATGATATATATCATAGAACAAGTTCAGGGGTAGTTGGTAATGTATGTATCATACTGGGGGTAATCTCTACATTTGCTGAGTTTATTATGTGGGGCACCAAAGAAGTTTATTTTGGCTCATTCCTGATAGTTATAGGATTCCTGTTTGCAGCTAATCATTATGAGCCTCCCAGAAAATATGCAACATCCAAATTTGGAAGCATACTCGTATTTATAGGAAAAGAGCTCTCAGGTAACATATATTACTTCCATGTAATGGTAATTAGCCTGGTAGATCATTTCATATATATATTTAATGACAATATTGTATTTCTGTGGTTCAAGCCTGTAATATTTACTCTTATAACAATATTACTGGCACTTGTAATCTATGGAATTGTTTATTTATATAGTAACAGAGTAAAAGTTCAGAATAGATGACGAACTTATGTATTATATGCCGAGGAGATTATGAAAAATGACAGTAGAAGATTTCAAGGCGCTATTTAAAGGAAAACCTGTTTTCCTGGATGGTGCAACAGGCTCAAATTTATTCAAAGCTGGAATGCCTGCTGGTGTATGCCCGGAAGAATGGATACTTGAGCACAGACAAGTAATGCTGGATCTGCAAAAGGCATATGTAGATGCAGGAACTAACATTGTGTATGCTCCAACATTTACTGGTAACAGGATTAAACTTGCAGATTATGGTCTAGATGAAAAAATTAACGAGATTAATACAGAGCTTATTAAATTATCTAAGGAAGCTGTTGGTGACAGAGCTCTCGTTGCCGGCGATCTTACGATGACAGGCAAACAGCTAAAACCTATAGGAGATCTTGAATTTGAAACTCTTATAGATGTTTATAAAGAGCAGATTCAGATATTGGATGCAGCAGGAGCAGATGTGCTGATTGTTGAGACCATGATGAGCCTGCAGGAATGTCGTGCAGCGCTTATTGCAGCTAAGGAAGTATCTACACTTCCTGTAATGATTACACTTACATTTGAGGCAGATGGCAGAACATTATATGGTACTGACCCAGAATCTGCAGCTATTACGCTTGAAGCACTTGGCGCAGTTGCAATTGGAGCTAACTGTTCAACTGGTCCGGACAAGATGGTAGATATCATTAGCAAAATGGCCAGAGTTACATCTATTCCTATTATTGCCAAGCCTAATGCAGGACTTCCATCTATCGGTGCTGATGGCAGTACTGAATATGACATGAATTCAGATGATTTTGTAACTAATATGAAGCTGTTAATCGATGCCGGTGCATCAGTGCTGGGCGGCTGCTGTGGTACAACTCCTGAATTTATCAGGAAGTTGACAGATGCTTATAAGGATCTTGAATTAGATACAATCAGAGACAATGATGGTAATCCTATACCACGTAAGATTAGCGGTCGCAGATATTTATCATCTGAGAGAAAAGCCATCTCATTCGGAATGGATGATCCATTTATGATAGTTGGCGAGAGAATCAATCCAACTGGTAAGAAAAAGCTGCAGGCAGAGTTAAGAGAAGGCAATCTCGACATGGTATGCGATTTTGCAAGAGCTCAAGAAGAAGACGGCGCATCAATTCTCGATATTAACGTTGGTATGAGCGGAATCAATGAGCATGACATGATGCTGAGAGTACTGGATGAAGTCCTGCCACTTACACCTCTTCCTCTGTGTATTGATTCTAGTAGCGCTGAAGTAATGGAAGCAGCTCTTAGAATATATCCTGGAAGAGCTCTTATGAATTCCATTTCACTTGAAAAGGGTAAGGCTGAGAAGTTCCTGCCTCTGGCAAAAAAGTACGGTGCAATGTTCATACTGCTGCCACTTAATCCAGAAGGACTTCCAAAAAACACTGAAGAAAAGATAAGAAATATAGAAACGCTTACTGAAATGGCCAAAGAATATGGTCTTGAAAAATCCGATATAGTCGTAGACGGACTAGTAGCCACTGTCGGTGCTGATCCTAATGCTGCACTTAATACACTTGCTACTATTGAATATTGTCATGAAAACGGATTTGCTACTATTTGTGGATTATCCAATATTTCTTTTGGTCTGCCTCAGAGAAGCTATGTAAATACAGCATTCCTCACAATGGCAATTAGTAAAGGTCTTACAATGGCAATTGCTAATCCATCACAGGAACTACTGGTAAATAGTGCATTTGCATCTGACCTTCTGCAAAACAAGGAAGGTGCAGATATTAACTATATTAACAGAATGCAGAGATATGACGGAGATGGCAGTAAAACAGCCGCTCCAGTTGCTGCTAAGACATTAGACAGTGTTGAAGCCTTTATGGCGCAGTTACACGAGGATGTCATGAAAGGCAACCGCAGAACAATAGCTGTTAACACGCAGAAAGCTGTTGATTTTGGATGTAATGCCAGAGAAATATTGAATAACGTACTGATGCCAGCAATAAATGAAGTCGGAGACTTTTTTGACAAAGGTAAATATTTCCTGCCACAGCTAATATCAAGTGCTGAATCAATGAAAGCATCTATAGCTGTTCTAGAGCCTTATCTCAAGGAAGATGGTGATTCAGATGATAGCCAGATGCCTACGATAGTAATTGCAACAGTTCACGGTGATATCCATGATATTGGTAAGAACCTTGTAGCACTTATGCTCAAGAACTATGGTTTTAATGTTATAGACCTTGGAAAAGATGTTCCTAAGGAAACAATCGTAGATGCTGCAATAGAAAATAATGCCAGTATTATTGCACTGTCAGCTCTTATGACAACTACAATGGCAGAGATGAGAAACGTTGTAGACCTTGCCAAGGCAAAGGGTGCAACAGCTAAGATAATTATAGGCGGCGCAGTTGTAACAGAGGACTATGCTGATGAGATTGGTGCAGACGGATATTCTAGTGATGCTGCAGATGCAGTACGAGTTGTTAAAAAGATATTGAATATTGCAGACTGATTTTGGACTGTTAAAAATTTGATATTGAAATATAGGTTAAACGAATTTGTATTATGAAAAAATAACTGAAATATCGCAAATAATTGCGGTATAGGAAGGAGTACAATGAACGGAGCAGAAGCTATAGTAAAATGTCTGGAAGAGGAAGCAGTAGAAGTTGTTTTTGGCTATCCTGGTGTTGCAATTTGTCCTTTTTATGAAGCTATTACTAAATCAGACATCAGCAGAGTCCTAATACGTACAGAGCAGAATGCAGCCCATTGTGCAAGCGGATTTGCAAGAATAAGTGGAAAGGTAGGTGTATGCGCAGTTACATCAGGTCCTGGTGCAACTAACCTTATCACTGGCGTTGCTACAGCATATGCTGATAGTATACCTCTTGTATGTATCACAGGTCAGGTCAACAGTGAACTGATCGGAAGTGATGTATTCCAGGAAGCTGATATTACAGGAGCTGTAGAATCATTTGTTAAATACAGCTACCTTGTAAGAGATGTTAATGACATCCCTAGAATATTTAAGGAAGCCTTTTATATAGCTAATTCTGGCAGAAAGGGACCTGTTCTCATAGATGTTCCTTTTGATATTCAGAATAACCAGATAAACAAGTTCACATATCCAGAAAGTGTTAATATGCGTACCTATAAGCCAACTGTATCTGGTAATGCTGTACAGATCAAAAAGGTAATTAAAGAGGTTCAGAAAGCTAAAAGACCTATCATGTGCGTAGGTGGCGGTGTTCACTTATCAGATGCATGTAAGGAAATAAGAGAGTTTGCCAAAAAGAATCAAATACCTGTTGTTTCAACTATGATGGGTATAGGTGTTATGAAGTCAGAAGATCCGCTGTATTTTGGTATGGTTGGAAATAATGGCCGACCATATGCAAACAGAGCGCTTAATGAATCTGATCTATGTCTACTCATAGGTGCTCGAGTTGCTGACAGAGCAGTGAACAGACCTGACGTACTTACTAATAATAAAGTCATGATACATATAGATGTCGATCCAGCAGAAATTGGAAAAAATGTTGGTCCTACAATTCCACTGGTTGGTGACATTAAACACATATTTAATGACATTAATGAAAAACAAAAAGCTGATAAGGATTACGATAAGGATAATGAAGAATGGCTTGAAACACTTGGTGACTACAAGATCACTATGACAGACAGACTTCAGCATGCTGATCCTGAATACGTAGATCCTGCATATTTCATAACTCTGCTATCAGAGAACATGAAAAAAGATGCTATTTATGTAGCAGACGTTGGTCAAAATCAGATATGGTCATGTGCATATGCTAAGGTACAGGATGGAAGATTCCTGACATCTGGCGGTATGGGTACAATGGGATATTCTATTCCGGCAGCTATGGGCGCCAAGGTTGCACAGCCTAAAAAGCAGGTAATAGCTGTATGTGGTGATGGTTCATTCCAGATGTCCATGATGGAACTGGCTACAATGAGACAGCATGGCATCAATATCAAGATAATTGTTATGTGTAATCACTATCTGGGAATGGTAAGAGAATACCAGCACAATACATACAAGGATAATTACTCTATGGTTGAACTAAACGGTGATCCAGATCTGTCCAAGATTGCAGAAGCTTATGGACTTGAATACTTCAAGGCTTCAAAAGGAACTGATCTTGAAAAGACAATTTCAGGTTTCCTTGCAAATGATAATGCAGCACTTATGGAAGTTCAGGTTGATCCAATGTATCTGGTTAAATAATTTAGGAGGACATTAGTAATGAAGAGAATATATTCTGTTCTTGTAGAAAATAGAGCTGGTGTACTTTCTAAAGTAGCCGGTCTGTTTTCAAGACGTAATTTTAATATTGATTCACTTGTAGTAGGTGAAACAAACAGCAGCGATATCTCATGTATGACAATTGTTAGTAGCGGTGATGAGCGAACTATTGAACAGATTGAAAAACAGCTCAATAAAAAGCTCGATGTCATAAAGGTTAAGACCTTTGAAGATAATGAGAGCATCAGCCGTGAGCTTGCAATCATGAAGGTCAAATATAATAAGGAAAACCGACGTGATATCATGGAAAACTGTGAAATCATGAAGGCTCAGATAATTGATATGAGCAAAAATCTTATGATGATACAGATATGCGATACTCCAGAGAGAGTTGGTGTTCTGATTGATATGCTTAAGAGTGTAAGCATAGTGGAAATAGCAAGAACTGGTACAGTAGCTCTTACTAAGTGTAATGAATCGTAAATTTAAATAAAGTGCATTTGAGGAATAAATTGTAAATATTTATTCCTCATTTTTAATTATAAACTAAGTAAAAAAAGATTATAAAGCCTTCGGAAAGTCAATTGAATTGTGACGGTTTTACGATACAATAAATTTAGTGGAATGTTTTCTATTGAAAGAGAGGGCTTTATTAATGAATGAGAAAACTCATCTGAAAAAAATACCATTTTTTAAGACCGTGACAGGTATGAACCTTGTAAGTTATGGCCTTTTATTAGTACTTTTCATTGTTACAATTGCAATCATTGTAATCAAAATGGATTCCGTTACGGAAGTATCAATTAGTTCTGCAGAAAGCATGGAAGATACCATGGATGCAATCCGTACATTTGAAGTTGATATGAGAATGATAGATAATGACGGATTTGCACTTGCTACAATGTATGAAACACTTGAAGGATTAGGTCAGGTGGAAACAAAAATTCCTGAGATGGAAACATGTCTTACAGAAATGGACGCTGCATCTGCTGCTATGATTACAGGATTTGAAGACATGGCTTCTTATGGTGATACTACTGGAATTGATGCAGCAAATGAGCTTGCTACAATTTATGCCGAGTACAGAGCAGAATATGTTGACTTTATTGCAGCAGCCAAAGAAGCTGATGTTACAACAATGACAGCACTTATATTTGGTGATGCATCTACATATCTTGCAGAGATGAAAGAACTGCTGACAACAATGGATAGTTCTATTCAGACATCAAGAGAAGCTAAGACAGTATTTGTAGAAGAAATTCTTACAAGCTCTCTTAATTTAACTTATATACTTACATTTATATATATATTAGTTATCATTCTGTCACTTCTGTTCAATTATAGAATGGTTGGTAAGAAAGTTAATCAGATAGCTGATGAAATCAATTCAATTATCAGCGATATCAAATCACAAAAGGGTGACCTCACTGTTAGAATCAAGACTCAGACATCATCAGAGCTTGTTCATATCAAGGAAGGTTTCAATCATTTCATTGAAACACTTCAGGAAATCCTTAGAGATGTACAGGATGGTACAGATGTACTGACATCTTCCTCTGAAGATATGACAAGACAAATCCATCTCGCAAGTGATAATATCACAAATACATCTGCTGCTCTTGAAGAATTATCAGCAAGCATGCAAAATGTATCAGAGATTGCTGAGACAATTGATGGAAGACTAGTTGATGTTAAGGATGCAACAGAAAATATTAACAGCGGTGTAAATGATGGTATTTCAAAAGCAGAAGAAATTCGTAATGAAGCCGTTGAAATAAAGAATGGTGCTCAGTCTAAGAAAGACAATACTGGTAACAGAATGGAAACTCTTTCTGAAGTCCTTGAGCAGTCAGTTAAAGAATCTGAAAAGGTTGAGCAGATCAGCGAACTTACAAGTGTTATTCTGGATATTGCATCGCAGACTAACCTGCTGGCACTTAATGCATCTATAGAAGCAGCCCGTGCTGGTGAAGCTGGTAAAGGATTTGCTGTTGTTGCTGAAGAAATCAGTACACTTGCTGAAAACTCACGTCAGACAGCTGGTAACATCCAGAATATCAGTAATGAAGTTACAGCAGCTGTTAAATCTCTTGCTGATAATGCTATGAACGTACTTGATTTCATCAATACAACTGTTCTGAATGATTATGATGCATATGTTGATACTGGCGAAAAGTATGAATCAACTGCAACACTTATTAATGATATTCTTGATCATATTTCATCTCAGACTAATCAGCTAAATAATATTATGAGAGAGATGTCAGATGCAGTTAGCTCTATTACTGAATCTGTACAGCAGTCATCAGATGCTATTGCACAGTCAGCTGAGAATTCACAAGATATTGTTGATGAGATTACAGGAATCAGTAGCGCTATGGATACAAATAATGACGTTACTGACAAGCTCAATAAGAGTACTCATAACTTTATCAATATCTAAAAATATTGTGAAATACCCAAAGCCTCCTTTAGGAGGGTCATATCAGCTGTGATAACCTTTTTATTGTAATGTAATCAGGTGGCAGCCACTCTTTTTACTATAATGTAATCAGGTGGCTGTCACTCTTTTTACTATAATGTGATCAGGTGTAACGCCTTTTAACGTATTGTGAAAAAGGAGTGATGGGAATTATAATACTACTTGGGTGGTGTAACTCCTTTTGATGTATTGAAAAAAAGAGTGATTTGGTAAATTTATGAATCACTCACTTTTTACTAATTCAAAAAATGAGTTATTGTTGATAATTTTAAATTCACTCATTTTACAATATAGTTAAAAATGAGTAACAGGGTAAATTATACTAATACACTCATATTATATGAATCAAGTAAAAAGAGTGTATAGCAATATAATCTATATAACTCAAAAAAGCAAAAACGACTAAACGGAGTGAATATCATTTTATGATAATCACTCCGTTTCAAGTATACATGAAAAAGAGTGAAAACCAATAAGAAAATCTCAAGGTAATCACTCTTTCTAATATAGTATTTATTTAAATCAATATGGCTTAATACGTGCAGCCTGTTTTCTGTGCTCTTCCTCGATAGCGGCGTAGTGCTTGGCTGTTGTGTTGATGTCTTTATGACCTAACACATCAGCTACAAGTCTTATATCACCTGTCTCTTTATAGAGGGCAGTACCATAGGTACTACGCATTTTATGAGGAGAGAGCTTCTTATTAGGTACGGCGACCTTTGCATATTTCTGAACCATTTCCTGAATGCTTCTGACAGCCATACGCTTTTTTCTATTAGACAGAAATAGTGCCTGTTCATCTTCAGTAGCCATATAGGAGGGGCGCTCTAAGTCCATGTAACTCTCAAGAACTTCATGCACCTCTGCATCAAAATAGAGGATGCTCTCATCACCACCCTTACGGACAATTCTGATTGTATTGGCTTGAAAATCTATATCATCAATATCGAGTCCTACGCATTCAGAAACTCTTATGCCTGTATGTAATAGAAGAGTTAGAATAGCTGTATCTCTTAGAGCTGTCTTTTTGCATATCTGAGACTGATGATTACTTGGAAGTGCACTGTCTTCAATAACATCCAGAAATCTGTGAACCTCAGTAGCGTCCATACGAATAATCGCTTTATTTACCTTTTTTCTCTTGGATGCGCCAGCTGTAGCGTCATTAGAGAGATATCTGTTGATACACAGGTACTTGTACATACCTCGAAGAGCAGACATGTGACGGTCAATGCTCTTACCAATATTCTTGTGCTTATTATCGCCTGTACTTAGTTCAAGATAATCCTGATATTCATTGATATCATCAAAACTCAGCTGATCCAAGAGATTAAGAGGAATATCCTTAATTTCAGTATTTTTCAATATTGGATTAGTCTCTTTTAGAAATTCAAAAAAATATGTGAGATCATGTGCATAGTTGATAGCAGTATTGATCTGTGAAGAACGCTTTTTATCATCCAGATATTTGACAGCATAGGCCGGAAGAGTGCTGATAATTGTCCTGTAAGTCTTTATTTTCTTCTCCTCCAGCTGCTTATAATACTCAGAATCCTTGCCCATTTAAGTCCCCCTGATTTATATAAAAGATGATTACATATAAGTAATACTAAATATATAATGCTACTTATAAGTGATACCTATATTATAGCGTATAATCCTATATATATAAATCCTATATATAAATCATACCTGTATAAATCCATACTTTAAATAGACTTTAGTAGATTACTAGTCATAACTAGTTATCTGTTTGTAACCAGTTCCGGATACATGTCATGCTGAGTTAATCTATCGAAGGCTACTTGCTCCCAACGTGTTCCCGGCTTACCGTAGTTACAATATGGATCAATTGAGATACCGCCACGAGGAGTGAATCTGCCCCAGACTTCTATATATTTTGGATTCATAAGTTTGATGAGATCTTTCATGATTATATTAACACAGTCTTCGTGGAAATCACCGTGATTTCTGAAGCTAAAGAGATAGAGCTTAAGTGACTTACTCTCAACCATTTTTTCTCCAGGTACATAGGAGATAACTATATTGGCAAAGTCTGGCTGACCTGTTATAGGGCAAAGAGATGTGAACTCAGGACAATTGAACTTTACAAAATAGTCATTTCCAGGATGCTTATTGATGAATGTCTGCAGCATCTCTGGCGCATAATCATCCGGATATTTGTTGTTTTGATTACCTAAAAGTGTAAGAGTACCTTCTTCCTTTCTGCCTGATGCATTTGCTGCTGGATTATTATTCGTCATATTAAAAACCTCATTTCTTAATTCAAATTTCTTTGGTTTGATTCTATTAGATCATACATATTTATACTATTATCTGTAAGTATTTTTTATTATCTAAAAATAGTTAAACCGTTTAATATTATCAACGAACATTCTTTATCTGTATATATTATTTAATTATCTTAATAGAGTCATGCTGTGAGCCGCATATTCTATAGGATCTGTAACTCCATTTGCAAGGAACGCATTCTTTCTGTCTATGCATGTCCCGCACTTGCCGCAAGCCTTTTTATGTCCTTCATAACAAGACCAGGTAAGTTCATAAGGAACCCCAAGTTCAAGTCCTATTTTGACAACGCCTGCTTTATTAAGGTTAATGAATGGAGCCTCTATCTGTAGCTGCTTGCCGCTTCCTTCATAGATTGCGCTATTCATCGCATTATTAAAGGCAGGAGAACAGTCCGGATAAGCATTACCAGCTGCATCATCAGCATGAGCTCCGTAATAAATTACTGAACAGTCTTTGGAAAGAGCTATTGCAGCTGCACTTGAGAGAAAAAGACCGTTTCTGAACGGTACATAAGTG
>CAMJFD010000124.1 GCA_946404845.1 uncultured Butyrivibrio sp.
TTATAAGAGATAAGGATTCAACATACATTTACCTGGTACTGCCTGTTAATTTCACAACAGTAAATTGATAGTAAGGTAAAAAAATGGAAATTGTAAAATTACGTGAAACAGATGAATTTATTAAACTTGGACAGGCAATGAAAAAGGCAGGCCTTGAAGATTCAGGTGTTGATGCCAAGATTGATATCCAGAATGGTCTTGTAAAAGTAAATGGTGAAGTAGAAACAAGACGTGGTAGAAAACTCTATGATGGAGACATTATAGAATATCAGGGCGAACAGGTTAAGGTTGAAAAATGATAATAAAATCATTAGAGGCGTCCGACTTTAGAAATTATGATAATCTCAAAATAGATTTTAGTAGCGGTACAAATATTTTGTACGGAGATAATGCTCAGGGAAAAACAAATATACTTGAAGCAATTTATCTCTCAGCTACTACTAAATCTCATAAAGGTAGCAAGGATAAAGAAATTATAGGATTTGGTAAAAACGAAGGTCATATCAGAACTATCATTGAAAGAGATGGAGCAGAATACAGAATTGATATGCATCTTAGAAAAAGCAAATCAAAAGGAATTGCTATTGATGGTCAGAAAATAAAGAGAGCATCAGATTTAGTAGGAAAACTAAATGTTGTTTTCTTTTCTCCTGAAGATCTGTCAATTATAAAAAATGGTCCAGCAGAACGCAGAAGATTCATGGACATGGAGTTATGTCAGCTAGATCAGATTTATTTGAATAATCTTGCAAAATACAACAAACTTGTTATAGAGAGAAATAAGATTCTTAAGGATTTGTATGAACATCCAGAAAATAGCGTGCTAATTGAAGTACAGAATAAGCAGCTTCTGGAATATGGATCTGTAATAATAAGAACCAGAGAAAAATTCATAAAAGAACTCAATGAAATAATAGGACCAATACATGAAAAATTAACCGGTGGAAGAGAAAAGCTAGAGATTTATTATGAACCAAATACTACACTGGAAGATTTTGAGAGTAAGCTTGAAAGAGCAAAAGATAAAGATAAGTTTTTGAAGCAGACAACAGTAGGTCCTCATAAAGATGATTTTTCATTTATAGTAAAGACTGAAAATCAGACATCTACAGATGGAATAGATATTAGAAAATTTGGATCCCAGGGACAGCAAAGGACAGCCTCATTGTCTTTAAAACTGTCTGAAATAGAAATAGTAAAAAAGTCTAAGAAAGAAAATCCAGTTCTATTACTGGATGATGTACTTTCAGAACTTGATAGTAACAGACAAAATTATCTTCTGGGAGCACTTGGAAATATACAGACAATAATAACTTGTACTGGTCTTGATGAATTTGTTAATAACAGATTTGCTATTGATAAATTATTCAAAGTTACAAATGGAACAGTAACAAGTGAAAACTAATAGATTTAGAACCAATAGAAAGAGGGTTTATAATGGCAGACGAAGTACAGCAGTATGGTGCTGACCAAATACAGATACTTGAAGGTCTTGAAGCAGTTAGAAAAAGACCTGGTATGTATATTGGTACAACAGCTAGTAGAGGTTTACATCACCTGGTTTATGAAATAGTTGATAATTCAGTTGATGAAGCACTTGCAGGATTTTGTGATCACATAGAAGTAGATATAAATGCAGATAATACAATTACTGTAACAGATAATGGTAGAGGTATTCCTGTAGACGTAAACCATAAGTCAGGACTTACTGGTGTTGAAGTAGTATTTACAATTCTGCATGCTGGTGGAAAGTTCGGTGGTGGAGGATACAAGGTATCCGGTGGTCTTCACGGCGTAGGTGCATCAGTTGTTAATGCACTTTCAGAATGGCTTGAAGTTCAGGTTACACGTAATGGAAAAGTATATAAACAGAGATATGAAAGAGGTAAAGTATGCTATCCTCTAAAAGAAGTTGGAACAGCAGAAGCTGGTGCTTCCGGAACAAAGGTTTATTTTAAACCAGATGCTCTTATATTCAAAGAAACAACAGTATTTGAGTATGATGTTTTAAAGCAGAGACTTCGTGAAATGGCATTCCTTACAAAAGGACTTAAAATTACACTTAGAGATTTCAGAGTAGAAGAAGGCGAAGAGCCAGTTGAACAGCATTTCCACTATGAAGGTGGTATTAAAGAGTTCGTTCAGTACCTCAATAAGAGTAAGACATCACTTTATGATGATATCATGTACTTTGAAGGTGATAAAAATGGAGTACATGTAGAAGTTTCATTCCAGCATAATGATGCATTTAACGAAAGTACATATACATTCGTTAATAATATCAATACTCCTGAAGGAGGAACACATCTTGAAGGTTTCAGAATGGCACTTACGAAGACCTTTAATGATTATGCCAAGGAAAATAAGCTGGTAAAAGAATCTGATGATAATCTTACAGGTGAGGATATAAGAGAAGGTCTTACAGCTATTATAAGTGTTAAGATTGAAAATCCTCAGTTTGAAGGACAGACAAAGCAAAAGCTTGGTAATACAGAAGCAAGAGGTGCTGTACTATCTGTTGTAAGTGAGCAGCTGACATATTACCTTGAGCAGAATCCAGCTGTTGCTAAGACTATAATTGAAAAGGCTGTACTTGCACAAAGAGCAAGAGATGCTGCAAGAAAGGCAAGAGATCTTACCAGACGTAAATCTGTACTTGATGGACTTGGACTTCCAGGTAAACTTGCAGATTGTTCTGATAAGGATCCAAAAAATTGCGAAATATTCATCGTAGAGGGAGATTCAGCCGGAGGATCAGCTAAGACTGCCAGAAGTCGTGCAACTCAGGCTATTCTGCCACTTAGAGGTAAGATTCTGAATGTAGAAAAAGCAAGACTTGACAGAATATATAGTAATGCAGAAATTAAAGCTATGATTACTGCATTTGGTACAGGTATTCATGATGATTTTGATATTTCAAAACTGAGATATGACAAGATTATTATCATGACTGATGCCGATGTTGATGGTGCGCATATTGCTACACTTATGCTTACATTCCTGTACAGATTTATGCCTGAACTTATTAAACAGGGTCATGTATATCTGGCTCAGCCACCACTGTACAAGCTTGAGAAAAACCGTCAGGTTTGGTATGCATACAGTGATGATGAACTTAATAGGATTCTTCAGGATGTTGGACGTGATCAGAATAATAAGATTCAGCGATATAAGGGACTTGGTGAAATGGATCCTGAACAGTTATGGGAGACAACTATGGACCCTGAAAGAAGAATACTACTCAGAGTTAACATGAATGAAGAAGCTGAATCAGATATTGATGTAACATTCACAACTCTTATGGGTGATAAAGTTGAGCCTAGAAGAGAATTTATAGAAAAGAATGCGAAGTTCGTTAAGAACCTTGACATTTAAAACAGCGTAAGGACGAAAAAGTAGATGGCTGATAATAATAATAATAATAACGGCGGTCTTTCTGATGATATTTTTGATGGTCAGGTTCAGTCTGACAGAATCAAAGAAGTAGATCTTCAGAAGACAATGGAATCAGACTATATCGATTATGCGATGAGTGTAATTGCTTCTAGAGCAATTCCTGATGTAAGAGATGGTCTGAAACCGGTACAGAGAAGAGTTCTGTACTCAATGATAGAACTTAATAATGGCCCTGATAAGCCACATCGTAAATGTGCCCGTATCGTCGGTGATACAATGGGTAAGTACCATCCACATGGTGACAGTTCTATTTACGGATCACTCGTAAATATGGCTCAGCCTTGGTCTATGAGATATTGTCTTGTAGATGGACATGGTAACTTTGGATCAGTAGATGGTGATTCACCAGCTGCGATGCGATACACAGAAGCCAGATTATCAAAGATATCAATGGAAATGACAGCTGATATTAACAAAAATACAGTTGATTTCATTCCAAACTTTGATGAAACAGAAAAAGAACCAGTAGTACTTCCAAGTAGATTTCCAAATCTCTTAGTTAATGGTACTACAGGTATTGCGGTAGGTATGGCAACAAACATACCACCTCATAACCTTAGAGAAATAATACAGGCTGTTGTCAAAATGATTGATAACAAGGTTCTTGAAGACAGAGATACAGATGTTGAAGAAATCCTGCCAATTGTAAAAGCTCCAGATTTCCCAACAGGTGGTATAATCCTTGGAACAAGAGGAGCAGAAGAGGCATATAGAACTGGTAGAGGTAAGGTAATCGTAAGAGCCGTTACTAATATTGAGACAATGCCTAATGGAAAGAGCCGTATTATAGTTACAGAACTTCCATATCTTGTAAATAAAGCAAATCTTATAAGTAAGATTGCTGATATGGTTAAGCTCAAAAAGCTCGAAGGTATAACAGCTCTTAGAGATGAATCTGACAGAGAAGGTATGAGAATTGTTATTGAGCTCAGACATGATATAAATGCAAATGTAATGCTCAATAAGTTGTTCAAACATACACAGTTACAGGATTCCTTTGGAATAATAATGCTGGCTCTTGTAAATAATGAGCCTAAGGAACTTGGCATTGTAGATATGCTAAGACACTACATTGTTCATCAGGAAGATGTTGTAACAAGAAGAACTCAGTTCGATCTTAATAAGGCAGAAGAAAGAAATCACATATTAGAAGGCTTACTGATAGCACTTGATAATATTGATGAAGTAATAAAGATTATAAGAGGTTCTGAAACAGTTCAGGTTGCAAAAGAACAGTTGATGGGCAGATTCGGACTAAGTGATGCACAGGCCCAGGCGATTGTAGATATGCGTCTGAGAACACTGACAGGTTTGGAAAGAGACAAGCTTGAAGCTGAGCATGCAGAACTCTTAAAGAGAATAGAAGAATTAAAAGCAATTCTTGCTGATAAGAAAGTTCTTCTTGGTGTAATCAAGACAGAGATACAGCAGATTGCAGATAAGTATGGTGATGAAAGAAAATCACAGATCGGACATGACGATTCAGAAATCGATATAGAAGATCTTATACCAAATGAAAACACAGTTATTGCTATGACAAATCTTGGATATATCAAGAGAATGTCAATAGATAACTTTAAGGCACAGAATCGTGGTGGTAAAGGTATTAAGGGAATGTCAACAATAGAGAATGACTACATTGAAGACCTTCTGATGACTACCACACATAATTACATCATGTTCTTCACAAATCAGGGTCGTGTATACAGACTTAAGACATATCAGATACCTGAAGCGTCTAGAACATCACGAGGTACGGCGATTGTAAACCTATTACAACTTGCACCAGGTGAGAAGATTACAGCTACAATACCTATAAAAGAATTCGATACTAATAAGAATCTGTTTATGGTAACTAAAAAAGGAACAGTTAAGAAGACTAAAGTAGTGGAATTTTCCAATGTTCGTAAGAGCGGTTTGGCAGCAATCAACCTTAAGGAGGATGATGAGCTTATAGAAGTAAAGACCACTAAGGAAGAATCTGAAATATTCCTTGTTACTAAGAATGGTATGTGCATCCGCTTTAAGGAAACAGATGTGCGTCCAACCGGCAGAACATCAATGGGTGTTAGAGGTATGATGCTCGGAGATCAGGACGAAATAGTTGGTATGCAGCTCAATACACAGGGAAATTCACTTCTCGTAGTATCTGAGAACGGATTTGGTAAGAGAACTTCTCTTGACGAATTCAATGTTCAGAACAGAGGTGGTAAAGGTGTTAAGTGCTACAAGATTACTGAAAAGACAGGAAATGTTGTAGGAATTAAGGCTGTAAATGATGATCATGAAATCATGATGATTACAAGTGCTGGTACAATCATACAGCTCAGAATGGATGAAATTACAATCCACGGAAGAGTAACATCAGGTGTTAAGATGATTAATCTTGATGATGGTGTAACAGTAGCTCAGATTGCAAAAGTTAGAGAAAAGGTATCTAATGGCGACGAAGAGGTAGAGAATATTGAAGATGCCATGGAAGATATCAAAAAAGACGATTTTGCAAATCTAAAAGATATCGATGAAGATGTTGATGAAAATGAAGACAATATCGATACCAATATCGAAGATGATGAAGTAAATGATGATGAAGAATAAATAAGCAGTATATAGAGATGGAATCTTTTCCATCTCTATTTCTGCAAATAACAATTAATACTAAGTTTTAGTTTTCTATTTTTATGCGAGGGGAAATTACATGAATATTGGATTACTAATATCAGAATTACTTAATGATAAAGAGCGAGAAATATGTAGAGGAGCCGATTGCGCCGCTAAAGAGGCAAAGGTAAATCTTACAATACTTCCAGGAAAATATATCATTACAGACATGACAATGGAAGATACCAGGCCTTATGAGTATCAGCATCAGGCTATTTTTGATTATATAAATACAAATAGTTTTGATGTATTAGTAATCGATATAGATGAAATAGGTGAGTCTGCGCCTATTCTTAAAAAGCAGGCATTCCTAAAAAGATTCAATAATATCCCAATACTTACAATTACAAAACAAGATGGCTTTAAATGCATAAATGAAATTGAAAATGCAAGCTATGCTCAGATAGGATATGAAGCTGTTTATGATGCAATTGAATATGCTAAAAGCAGAACTCTTCCTGTGGAACAGGAAATAAGAGAATTTGAAGAAATAGAAATTGATGAAGACAATGCTCAGCAGATAATCACAGAGATAAGCCATATCCTTATAGACAGGGAATATGATCCTGATGATTCATACAATAATATAGCAAAGAGAATGGCCCAGGCAGGACTTAACTTTGCACAGATCATGTTGTACAAGGATGAACAAAAAAATAATTTTAAGAAAAACTGGAAAGTACCAAGAACTATATATCTAAAAGCACAGATAGAGAATGGTGAGATAAAAAAGAATAATAAAGAAAATATAATTGAGACAAAAGACATTTTTAATTATAAGGATTCTGAAAGAAAAACTGTTTTTGCAAGAACTATGTTTTATAAAGAAAAACAATTAGGTATCTTTATGTCTGAATTTATCCCTGTATATCTTAAAAAGGGATTTACAGATCAGCTGCTCAATATAATTACAGGTGTACTTAGAATTATTTATCTAGAATACAATTATCAAAAGACTACAGAAGCGCTTATGTCTGTACAGGAAGAACTGGCCAAAGATGATTCCGTTCTTGATCATATTGGAGATAAAGATTACCTTACCGGTAAACTAAACAGAAGAGGATTTTTTGCAGAAGCGTATGATCTTCTAAAGCAGGAATTTAAAGAGAATACTTATGCAATAGTTTCATACATAGATATGGATTCTCTAAAAAATATAAACCAGATATTTGGACATGATGAAGGAGACAGAGCAGTAAAAAGAGTTGCAAGTCTTTTAGAAGAAGTATTTGGAAAAGAAAGTATATTTGGAAGAATAAGAGGAGATGAATTTGCTGTAATCCAGGTGTTTACAGAAGAAGGAATGGGCGAGCAGTTAAGACGTAAGATGATAGAGCAGAATGCAAGGCTCATGACTGAATCTGTAAAATATCTAAATCATTTACAATATTCAATTTGTGAATTTGATTATGATGAAAACTTATCTCTACGAGAAATGCTAAAAGAAACTGATGAAAATTTAAAACAAATGAAAAAATTAGACTTGACAAATAAATGAATAATACTTATACTTTAATACAACAAAGTAATAAAGTAAAAACCGTTGAGTGAGACGAGTAAGCATGGAAGTCTTTTACAGAGAGCTATCGGTTGCTGGAAGATAGTATTGAGCAAATGCTGAATGGACTCATGAGGGTGGCTTGAAATCGAATGAGAGTAGATGCCAACGGGTTCCTGTACCGTTATCAGACAGGTACATATGTTAGTATGTAAAATGAGTGGGTGTGACAGAATTGTTATACCAATTTGGGTGGTACCGCAGAAGCTAATGAATTATATAGCCTTTGTCCCTTATGAATGAGGGATGAAGGCTTTTTTTTATAAAGACAATAATAATCCTAAAAGAGCCTTTAATCCCTGACTAAACAAAACAAACTAGAAAGGGTAAGAGTAAAACAAAATGATTAAGGAAGCTATTGGAAAAGTAATTAAAGGTCAGGATTTAGATTATGAGACAGCAAGTGCAGTAATGGATGAAATAATGTCAGGTATTGCAACAGAATCACAGATGGCAGCATTTCTGACAGCACTTAGATTAAAGGGTGAGACAGTTACTGAAATCACAGCATGTGCAACAGTTATGAGAGAAAAAGGTGAAAAGATTGTTCCTAAGACAGATGTAATGGAAATCGTTGGAACAGGTGGAGATGAAGTTGGAACATTCAATATCTCTACAACAGCTGCTTTTATCGTAGCAGGTGCAGGAATTCCAGTTGCAAAGCATGGTAACAGATCAGTATCAAGTAAGTCAGGTGCAGCAGATGTACTTGAACACCTTGGAGTAAAGATAACAATTACACCTGAGCAGGCTGAAGAAGTTCTTGAAAAGGTTGGTATCAGCTTCCTCTTCGCTCAGACATATCATAAATCAATGAAGTATGTAGGACCAGTCAGAAGAGATATTGGAATCAGAACAATCTTTAATATTCTTGGACCTCTTACAAGCCCAGCATCAGCAACAATGCAGCTAATGGGTGTATATGACAAAAAGCTTGTTGAACCACTTGCACAGGTATTATCAAACCTTGGTGTTAAGAGAGGATACACAGTTTGTGGTAATGACGGACTAGATGAAATCACATTAACAGGACCTACATCAGTTTGTGAAATCAGAGAAGGATCACTTAAGTCATATGAATTCAATCCAGAAACACTTGGATTTAAGACATGCAAACTAGAAGAAATCCTTGGTGGAACACCAGAAGATAATGCAAATATCACAAGAGATATTCTTGCAGGAAGAGACAAGGGACCAAAGAGAGACGTTGCAGTTATAAATGCAGCTGTAGCAATTTATCTTGGAAAAGATAATACAACACTTGAAGAGGCAGTTAAGATTGCACAGGATTCAATCGACAGTGGTAAGGCATTAGAAAAACTCAATCAGTTCGTAGAAGTAACAAATTCATATGCAGAATAATTAAAGCACAGAGGTACTTATGATATTAGATGATTTAGTAGCAGCAACAAGAAAAAGAATAGATAGAGAAATGAGAGAAATCTCTCTTGAAGAGATGAAGATAAAAGCTAAAAAAGCACATGAAGCATGTAAAGAAAGAGATTTTGAAGTAGAAAAAGAGCTTTCAAAAGACGGAATAAATTTTATATGTGAAATAAAAAAGGCTTCTCCATCAAAAGGAATAATAGCAGAGAATTTCCCATATCTTGATATAGCAAAAGAATATGAGAAAGCTGGAGCATCAACAATATCAATACTCACAGAGACTGATTATTTTAAAGGAAATATAAATTATCTAAGAGAAATATCAGAAGCTGGAGTAAAAGTACCTCTGTTAAGAAAAGACTTCACGATAGATGAATACATGATATATCAGGCAAAAGCAAATGGAGCTTCCTGCATATTACTAATAGTTGCAATATTAAATGACGAGGATATGAAAAAATATCTTGAAATAGCAGATTCACTTGGACTTTCAGCTATAGTAGAAGCACATGATGAACAGGAAGTAGACAGAGCAGTAAAGTGCGGAGCCAGAATAATCGGAGTAAATAATAGAAATCTTAAAGATTTTACAGTAGACATAGGAAACAGCCTGCGCCTTAGAAACAGAGTTCCTAAAGAGACAGGAATACTCTTTGTTGCAGAAAGCGGAATTAAGACAGCTGATGATATAAAAGAATTATATGATGCAGGAGTAAATGCAGTACTTATAGGTGAAACATTTATGAGAGCTGAAAATAAAGTAGAGATGTTACAGGAACTTAGAAGTAAGTTACCAGCGTAAGGAATGGGAAAAGATATGACTAAAGTAAAAATCTGCGGAGTAATGACTGAAGAAGACTGCGAAATAATGAACTGTTTTAAACCTGATTATGTTGGATTTGTATTTGCAAATACAAGACATAAAGTAGATGACAAACAGGCAGCAAAACTTAGAAATCTAATAAATAAGGATATTCCTACAGTAGGAGTATTTGTAGATGAACCAATTGAACATGTATCTGATCTGTATACATCAGGAATAATAAATGTAATTCAGTTACATGGAAGTGAAAATCAGGAATATATAGATAAGCTCAAAGAAGATATTAAAAACAAAAGAGTAGATAAAAAGAATACAAACGTACAGGATTTTGAATCGGAAATACCAATAATAAAGGCAGCCAGGGTA
>CAMJFD010000125.1 GCA_946404845.1 uncultured Butyrivibrio sp.
ATAAACTATTTCTATATTATCATCTCGATTATTTCTTTTCAACATTAGCAAAATAAACGTTTTAACACGCCCTTTTTGTTCTTGCATGCACACCTCCTATATTTTATTATAAACATACTTGTTTAGTTCATATCTATTAGAACTAATTGATACTATTCATTGTTTATATTTAAGGAGGAAGTATGAAAAATAACGAAAATGGTGCAGTGCCTCGTTACAAGGAAGAACGCGGTATTATTACCAAAATTGGGCTTATAATTATAGGACTTCTAATATTTCTGGGTATCTTTTCGAGTTTTTACAGAGTTACTGAACAGGAAAATGCCGTTGTAACTATGTTTGGAAAAATAGTCAGAACTGATACAGCAGGTCTGTATTTCAAAATTCCATTCATTCAGCAGGTTCATATAGTTGATATTACAACTCATGGTACAGGCATTGGTTATGTCGTATCAGAAGAAGGTCAGAATATCGCTGATGAAAGTGAAAGCGTAATGATAACTTCTGATTTCAACCTTTTGGATATCGATTTCTATATGGAATATAAGGTATCTGATCCTGTAGCATATCTGTATAATTCCAATGAGCCAGAGGAAATCCTTAGAAATGTTGCTCTTTCAAGCATACGTTCAACTGTAGTTAATTATACAGTTGATGAAGCCATGACAACTGGTAAGGGACAGATTCAGGCTGAAGTAAAAGAGGAAATAACTAAGGAACTTACAAATAATAATATTGGTCTTCAGGTTGTTAATATTACTGTTCAGGATTCTGAACCACCTACAGAAGAGATCACACAGGCATTTAAAGCTGTAGAAACAGCCAAGCAGGGCGCTGATACTGCCAAGAATAATGCTCTCCAATATCAGAACGAGCAGCTCCCAGAAGCTGAAGCTGAAGCCGACAGAATCCTTCAGAATGCAGAGGCTCAGAAGGAATCACGTATTGCTGAAGCTGAAGGTCAGGTAGCAAGGTTCAATCAGATGTATGAACAGTACAAGCTCTATCCGCTTATTACCAAAAAGCGTATGTTCTATGAAACAATGGAAGACATTTTACCAGATCTTAAGGTAATAATTACTGATGGTAATACACAGACTATGTACCCTGTAGAAAGCTTTTTTGACACATCAGAATCTAATACAACTACTACAGACAGTTCTGATACATCAACAGAAGAAGGTAACTAATAATATTATTTGAGCCATATTACATGGCAGAATGGAGATATAAATGAAAAAGGTTCTAATGAGAACAGCTATAGGTGTAATCCTGTTCGCGGCTGTTATTATACTACTCAATTCATTATATACGGTTAATTACAATAACTATGTAATTGTACAGCAGTTCGGAAGGATTGTTGACATCAAGGATACAACAGGTCTGTATCTTAAGATGCCATTTATTCAGAATACAACATCTATTTATTATGGAAACAGAATTTATGATATTCCTACAAGTGATGTTATCACTAAGGATAAAAAGAGTATGATTGCTGATGATTATGTAATCTGGAAAGTTACAGATGCCAAAAAGTATTATCAGTCACTCGGCGCACAGCCACTTAGAGCTGAGGAGCGTATCGAAGCAGCTGTATATAACGCAACTAAGAATACTATTTCCAGTATGACTCAGGATGAAGTTATTGCAGCAAGAGGTGACAACCTTACAAGTATTATTACAGAGGCTTCTAATTCTGATATAACTCAGTATGGTATAACAGTTGTAACAGCTGAAATTAAGTCTCTGGATCTTCCAGATGACAATAAATCTGCTGTTTACGAGAGAATGATTTCAGAACGTAATAATATCGCAGCTGGTTATAAGGCTCAGGGTGAAGCTGCTGCACAGAAGATAAAAAATGAAACAGACAAGCAGGTTGCTGTTACAAAGGCTAATGCTGAAAAGGACGCTGAAGTAATCATTGCAGAAGGCGAAGCAGAATATATGAGAATTCTTTCAGATGCTTATAATGATGAATCAAAAGCTGATTTCTATAACTATACAAGAAGTCTTGACTCTTTAAAGGCTTCACTTTCAGGTGATAACAAAACTATCATGCTTGATAAAGACTCTGAACTTGCCAAGATCTTATATGGTTCATATTAAAAGCTAATGGCTATTTGTAGATAATTAAAAGTAGTTTTAAAAAATTGCATCTTCTCTTTCTAAGTTATATGATTTAGATATGACTTTAGAAAGAGAAGGTGTTTTTTATTTATGGCCAAATTAAATCTAAAAAAATACACTGATTTTGCAGTTGAAAGAACTATCGAGCTTCTAAATATTGATTCCCCAACAGGATATACAAGCGATGCTGCAAAATATGTATTTGATCAATTCAAAAAACTCGGTTATGAACCAGAATATACAGGAAAAGGCGGAGTATTAGTATGTATTGGTGCTCCAGCTAAAAAGGGATCTTCTGCAAAAGAAAACGGTCTCCTCATAGAGGCTCACACAGATACACTTGGCGGAATGGTAGCTACTATAAAATCAAATGGACGTCTTGAACTTACTAATCTGGGCGGTATGAATGCAAATAATGCTGAAACAGAAAACGTTCGCATCATTACCAAATTTGATGGTATATATGAAGGAACACTCCAGCTTAATAATGCATCAATCCACGTAAATGGTGACTATGATGATACCAAGAGAACATGGCAGTCTACAGAAGTTGTAATAGACGAAGATGTCAAAACGGCAGATGAAACAAAGGCTCTTGGAATAAGCGTCGGTGATATAGTTTGTTTTGAACCTAATGCAAGAGTTACAAAAAGCGGTTATATCAAGAGCAGATTTCTTGATGACAAGCTAAGTGTAGGTATACTTCTGGGCTATGCCAAATATATCAAGGAAAAGAAAGTTATTCTAAACAGACCAGTTTATGTACACGTAACAGTCTATGAAGAAGTAGGTCATGGCGGATGCTCATCTGTTCCTGAAGGTTGTACAGAAGCTCTTTCTGTAGATATGGGTTGTGTAGGAGAAGGTCTTACATGTACAGAAAAACAGGTATCTATATGCGCCAAGGACAGCGGCGGACCATATGCTTATGAAATAGTAAAGGGCCTCATACAGGCCGCCAAGGATTCTGGTGCTGATTATGCAGTAGATGTATATCCTCACTATGGTTCTGATGTAGAAGCTACTCTTCGTGCAGGATATGATATTAAACACGGTCTTATAGGTGCTGGTGTATATGCTTCACACGGTTATGAAAGGTCTCATATAGAAGGTGTTCATAATGTTCTGCGCCTGTTAGTACAATATACTAAATAAAATTCATGATTAAAAAGTCCAGGTACATATAAATCACTGTACCCGGACTTTTATTTTTTCATATATTTTATTTAATAGTGTTCTTCCTCTTCATCTTCTGGAGCAAAAACATCTGTTTCACTTTCAGCTATTTCTGTCATATCCATATTGGCAAGCGCTTCTTCTGTAATAGCACTTAACTCATCTTCAGTTATAAACTGTATTCCATAGCCGTCTGTACAAAAGTCTATAAATTCATTTGTAATAGTAAGATCATATCCTGTACACAGATAGTAATCCACATTATCCAGAATCATTCTTTCAATTATTACATCAGGACACTTTTCAGAACTGTCGGCATTTGCCTTTTTTTCCATCCAGTCACTCATGGCCTGCTCAAGATTTCTGGAAGTCTCATATTTATCGGCATCAGAAAATGAATCCGCAAAATTTATAGCTTCATAATCGCTGACCTTTTTGTAATCGCCTTCTGAATCTATAGCAAAAGTATTACCTACAAAAGATGTATAACCAGTAGATTTGGTCACTCTAAAGAAACCACAATCATTGATACTGACTCTTTTGTTACTATACTCATCATTACCATAGCATAATTTAAGATTACCATTCTCATCGCAGACAAAGACAAATATTCCTACATAGTTATCCGTTGCATCAAAACTGAGCTTTAGAACCATGTCTTCCACTCCGTCATTTCCGCAATCTATAAGTCTGTAATCAACAGCACTTTCACTGATATCTTCCAAAGGATAATTTTCCTTTATAACTGATATCATATCTTTTATTGTAAACTCTGCATTAAGAGAATCTCTTACGCTTATAAAGGTACCATCATCCCTATAGCCTTCATCAATTGTGGCATAACCAGTACCTATAGCAAATCTTGAAAAAACTGTTTCTTCTTCAGTAGAGATAAAAGAAGCATCATCTTCTTCAGCTGTCTGTTTTGTAGTTGAATCCTCACTAACCTGTTCTGTATCAACGCTTGTGCTTGCACACGCGCATAGCATAAGTGCAGTTAATGGCAAAAAGGCTAGTTTTCCCAAATAGTCTTTTTTCATAATGTCTCCCTCGTAAATCAAGTTGTCCATTCATTTTAACATCATTTAGATGTTATTACCATAATACGAAAAAAGCGTTAAAAGAATTTGTCCTTTTAACGCTTTTTTCAAGTTATTTATAAAAACCTTCCAAACTTTCCAAATTGCCTTTATTTAACTGTTATCTTACATTTAGCTTTATATTTGCCATCCTTGGTAATTACAGTAATTGTTGTAGTACCTTTCTTGAGTGCTGTAACTTTACCGTTACTATCTACTGTTGCAACCTTCTTATTAGAACTCTTCCATGTTACATTCTTATTAGTTGCATTAGTTGGCTTTACCTTAGCTTTTAGAGTAACAGTCTTGCCAACTTTAAGTGTTTTCTTAGATTTATTGAGCTTTACACTTGTAACACTGATGGCTTTCTTGACAGTTATCTTACACTGCGCTGTATAACTTCCATCTTCTGTAGTTACTGTAATAACGGCAGTTCCTTTTTTCTTGGCTGTTACAAGTCCGTTTGCATCAACTGTAGCAACTTTCTTATTGGAGCTCTTCCATGTTACATTCTGATTAGTTGCATTTGTAGGACTTACTGTAGCTTTCAGCTGATATGTCTGGCCTACTCTTATAGTCTTTTTTGACTTATTGAGCTTTACCTTAGTAACTGCTACGTTTTCTACTGTTTCTGTTGTGTCTGTAGTATCAACTGTCTGCGTTGTATCTGTTGTAGAGCTTTCTGTTGTACTGCTGTCTTCTGTCTCATCTGTACCTTCTGAATCATCTGTGTCTGTAGTTGTAGATGTAGTCTGAGATGATATCTTAATATCCTTAAGTGTGCAGAGCTCTGTGTTCCAATATGCAGATGCTGCTTTTCCTACGCCCCAAGTGAACTGATCACACTCTGTTATATATGATAAGAGATCTGCATATGTAGCACCTGAACCATTTGTTCCAATTGCTATCTCTTCTCCATCTACTGTAACTGTAATATCATCTTCTGTAATAGAAATATTAACCTTATAATCAGTTCCTGGAGTCATATCTGGTGCAACATCAGTACCACCTGTTACTCCTGGCTGATTTATATCAATCCAATTGCCATTTGCATCGTTGTAGCATACGTATGGCGCTGTCTGAACTGATACACGTCCTGTTGTGGAACTATTATAGAATGCAAATATTCCATCCCATCCGTTCTGTGCTGTTCCATCTGTCATGTTGATTGTATAGCTCATATCAATATTGGAGATAGATGCACCATAGAATGGGTTATCAATTACTGTCTGCTGATCTGCACTCGTTAGATCAACTTCATCCTCTTCAAGTAATACTGAATATGAGTCAAAAGAGATATCTGTAAGTGTACACATCTCAGTGTTCCAATAAGAAGACGCTGCTGTTCCTACGCCCCATGTAAGCTGATCACATTCACTTATAAACGCAAGGAGATCTGAATAATCGGCACCTGATCCATTTGTTCCAGTCGCTATCTCTTCACCATCAACCGAAATAGTAAGATCTGTTGTTGTTATCTTGATATCTACCTGATATTCAGTTCCTGGTGTCATATCTGGCGCAACATTAGTACCACCTGTTACACCTGGCTGATTTATATCAATCCAGCTGCCACTAGCATCGTTGTAACATACATATGGCGCTGTCTGAACTGATACACGTCCTGTTGTGGAACTATTATAGAATGCAAATATTCCATCCCATCCGTTCTGTGCTGTTCCATCTGTCATGTTGATTGTGTATCTAAGTTCAAGGTTTGATAGATTTTTTCCATAGAATGGATTCTCTTCTACTTCCTGATAACTTGTACTTGTAAGCTCTACGCCATCTTTTGTATATGAAAGGCCATCATAAGTAGCTACATCTGATTCTGTATCAGTTGCATCCTCTATTGTATCTTCTGTAAGCCAATCAGTTGTTGGTCCTACTATAAACTTAACATTACTAATCTCTACATTAGCTGTATCTGTCCACCATGATCCAGTACCAAAGCTAAGTGTTGTACCGCGCTTATAGAGCCATCTGAGTACTCTCGAATAATCCTCAAGTGTTGCAGCTCCGTTATCTGTATCAATAATCTCTTCTGTATATGCAACTTCTCCATCTACAGATACTGTAAATCCTGTCTGTGTAAGATTGATTGCCACATGTGCTTCATCGCTACCAATATAATCTTCTACAAGACTATAGTTATTAAGATTAGCATCATAATAATATGTTCCGTCATTATATCCAAGATATGATCCTGGTGTGAAATAGAGCTTACCACCATTTCCTGTAATTGCTAGAATCGTACCAAGTACGTTTACCGTACCATTTGCTTTACAGTCAAATTCCATCGTTACACCGCCTGATAGATCTAGGCCTTCGGCTGCACCTTTATAAAATGGGCTTGTATATGATGCTGTTGTTGTAGATAAATCTATCCATTCATCTGTAAAATACTCTGCGAGCGTAAGTGATTCTGTACTATTCTGATTAAGTTTTCTTACTGTTACACTATAGCTCTTAGAATAACTGATACTTCCTTTAGAAATAGTAGCTGTAAGTGTTACTACTGTATCTTCATCCTGAGCATTAACTGTACCTGCTGCGCTTAATACAGCTTCATTACTAGATGTCCATGTAATTGTTGTATCATAGTCACCTGTTGTAGGAAGTGTAATATCACTGTAAACGGTGCTTGCAACTCCATATGCTGAGTTAGATGCTGTAATTGCAACAGCTGCTGAATCAGATATTTCTCCTGATCCCCATAGAGATAGTCCATCATCATCCATAGCTGTGAAGCACATAATCTCTACATTAGTACCATCCAGAATCTGCTTAGTAAATACGCCATAATATGTGCTGCCATCTATTGTAATCTGACAATATGGTGTTCCATCTGTCATTGTCCATGTTCCTGAATACTCACCAGAAATTGTTCCATCTGCATTAAATGTAACATCAACTGGTGTCTGGCATTCAAGCTTAGAATATGCTGTCTGGAACTCATGGAATATAATTCCATATGTTCCTGTAACTTCATCCGCTGAATATCCTGTATCTGAAAGCGTCTCTCCAGAATATTCATAAGGAGCCGTTACAAGCCAGCCTTTTTCATTAGTAAAGAGCTGATGTACTCTTACTTCATGAGATGCTGTTCCATCATTAAACTTAGTATGATAGATTACAAAACTCTTACCATCTTCTGTTGTAATAGCTGAATTATGTCCCTGTGCTATTTCACCAAGTTCCATTGAATCCCACTGGTATCCGCCCATCAGCTTCATACCACGGTTATTAGTTGCATCTGTTGCGCTATAGTTCATAATATAACTGTCAAAAATAGCGCTTGTACCATTTTCATCTGTATATGGACCATCTGGTGATGTGCTACGGAATACTCTCATATTGTAGCCGCCCTCCGGTGAATAGAAGCCATATGAAATAAACAGATAATAATAATCTCCAATATGTTCGATATATGAGCCTTCACCTGATACGTAGTAACCTCCGGCTATCTTCTTACCAAAGTATTCATCAGAGGTTACATCACATGTACCATCATTTACATTCTCATATGTAACTGTATAATCACGAAGACCTGTCTCTTCATCAAGTTCTAGAACATAAATGCCACCAGACCATGAACCATATGTCAACCAAAGTTTTCCTTCTTCATCATAGAAAACAGCTGGATCAATGGCATGTGGCCAATAATTTCCCCATGAAGTTCCATTTGTAAGCTGCTGATATTTTTCAGGCAGCTCATCCTGTTCTCCAATTACAATTTCAAGATCTGTATTATGGAATGACTTTGAACTGTCTGCAAGACTAAATCCTGAGAATACAACCGGTCCGTTATATACATATGGTCCCTCAATATCATCAGCTGTTAACAGGATAATTGCTGAATTCCATTTTGCTCCATTAAGAGATAAGTACATGCACCACTTATTCATATCTTCGTTATATATAACATCTGGAGCCCACATATTACCTTGAACTGTATTATCTGAAATCCACTCTGTTATATCGAATGACTCGTCATCCTGTGTCATAAATGAAACAGTTGTCTCTTCTCCATTAACAAGAGCGGTTACCTCTTTAACTGTATTTACTTTAAATGCTTCATTATAAGATGCCTGTACAACCTTTGTTTCTACTGTCTCTGTAGAATCTGCATCTAATGTATCTAATTCTATTATTTCATCTGAAGCAGCATCCCCATCTGCTGCATCGCTTGCTTCTGTACTTGCATCATCTGATGCTGCATCACTTGATTCTGAACTTGCTACTGATGCTGTACTACTATTATCTTCCTCCTTAGAAGTCCCTTCTTTACTATCATCACTAGTTTCTTCTGTAGCTGTATCTTCAGTAACTTCTTCGTCTGCACTTACATCTACTGTACTTGTATCTTCAGTTTCTCCTTCACTACTCTCATTAGAAGCAATGTTTGATGCATTCTCTACATCTCCAGATTCATTTAATATACTAACTTCTGTTGTAGTATCTGCCTCTGTCTCATTAGTTTCAGTATCAGAATCACCTTCTGTAACTTCCTGAAGCATTCCAAAAAGTTCGCTGTCTGTTGTCTCACTATATACTGCTGTCCAGTTCATGAGATCTGTTGTCTTAGAAACTCCCATGTGTGACCCGAACACATAGTAAGTTCCTTCATTGTCATACACTATAGAAGGATCGTGTACACTTGTCCTTGTATAGCTTGAATTAGCTGTAAGTTCAGCTACTTCCTCATCAGTAAGTACTGTAACTGATGAATCCGTACTGTCACTTGTTTCTGCACTTACTGTTATACTGCCTGCATTATTCGCGGTCACTCCTATAACCATTGCAGCAGTCAGTACAAAAGAACATAATTTGCATAATGTACGCTTTTTCATACTCCTTTTTACCTCCCAAATTATCCCACATTTACGTTTCATTTTGTACAAATAACATAGCATATTGGAAGGATGTTTTAAATATTTACTTTAGATTTTCGTGAATTACTTCAAATTAAGATATATTAAATTGTCATATTTGCACAATACAACTTTGTGTTTTTTAAAATAGTACAACTTAATGCATAAAATGGTACCAGTTATTCTAAATTATTTTACTCACCAAACATAATGATTGACTATTTAAAATATGAATAACAGTAATCTATAAAAAGAAAAGGAGCTGGAAAAATGTTTTAATCCATTTTCCACAGCTCCTCAAATACATAGATATTATGTATGATTTATATTATCAAACCTTCTCTACACCAATAGTTACTTTTTCACCATTGATATCCCATTCCTTGGCATTTGCAACATCACTGCCATAAACAACTTCATTAGCAAGTACCTTAGTAGATACAGCTTCTTCATTTGCTTTAATAACAGCAGCAAGCTTGTCATTGCCATTAAGTGATACCTTAATGTGATCCATAACTTCGAATCCAGAATCCTTACGCATTGTCTGAACCTTACTGATAACTTCAAGTACAAAACCTTCATTAATAAGTTCTTCTGAAAGATTTGTATCAAGTACTACTGTAATACCATAATCTTCCTGGCTCATGAAGCCGTCCTTCTGTGCCATATCAATAAGAAGATCTTCCTTAGTAAGTTCGATTTCTGTTCCATTTACTTCAAACTTAAGAGCACCTTCAGCATTAAGTTTATCCATGGCTGCATTACCGTCAAGTTCTGACAGATACTGCTTGATACCGCCAAGTGACTTACCGTACTTAGGACCTACTGTCTTAAGCTGAGGTTTAAATGTATAACTTGTAAAGTCTCTAACATC
>CAMJFD010000126.1 GCA_946404845.1 uncultured Butyrivibrio sp.
CCTCTCATAACATACTGCAGGCGCTTCACTTGGATAACAATACATATAGAGAATCAGCATTGTAAATGTATACCCCAGAGTACCTATTATACAAGAACTTCCCAGGAGCATAAGCCTCTTAAACTCACTCTTAAATATAAACCCAAGACCTATCAGCAATATAACAACAAATACAAATACTCCAAAATATGTTATCCATGCTGCTCCAACAAAAATAGATCTACTAAATATATATCCAAAGTATATCCTACTAATTTCATATGCTTCACTACTACCATTTCCAAGCAGATCATTTACTACACCACATACAGTAATGCCACTTAGATCAAACTGACTTATAATCCCAAGGTTCTTAGTATATCTGCTCCATGACATATAGATAAGCGCTGGTATCATAACAGAAGTAGTTATTGTAATTAGAACTCTTCTGATACTTATCTTACTATCAGATATAATAATACTTCCTATAAGAGTCCACATCAGTATTCCATAAAAAGCTATTCCCATCTGCTTGGTCATAATAAGACCTGAAAGCGTAGTTACAAAAGAAACAGCTGCAAATGAATTTCTCCATACGCTACCTGTTAATACCAGCAGCATTGCATATATATAGAACATTGGATAACAAAAATCCTGATAGATAGTAATGAATACATTCTCACCATCAAATGAATTGATCATTATAATTAAGGCCAGTATTAGTAGCATCATCATAAATGAATCGCGTATCTTATTAGTAACTCCAGAATTATTACTCCTTATACTCACCTTATTAATATTTCTATCTAATATATCAATATTATCAGCAATCCATACGACAGGCAGTACGAACATCAATACGTGAATTGACATCCTCATGGCTGTTTCAGAATATGCACCGCATAGCTTAACCCATAACAGTTCAAAACACTGTATCATAGGTGGATATTCCTTGTGCCAGCTAAGAGTTGATGCATCCACTGAATAGAACAAATCAAGCCTTAACATCTCCTTGATCATAACTCCCCAGTGTGATAACTCATCCCACTTACCAAATGTAGAGCCAAAGTCAATAATGAGGAATATATCTGCAATCATTAGAAATGTAATAAAACCAGTTGATAATACATTATCCGTAATGTAATCAGCACCAGACCTGCCACTACCTTTCCATATATATATGAGCAGATACGGTATAACTAATAGCGCTAATATTATTAGTATTACAAATCCAACATTAAACGTATGGAACACATACTGACTTACATATATCACAACCGATGACATTATGAACGTAAAAGGAAGCGTTGTTCCAAACTTTTCCTTTGAAGCAACGCTTATACCACTATTTATTATTATAAAAAATATAACTGGAAAAACATATCCTGGCATATTTATAATCTACCTTTTTTATTTTAATTAGTATTACTATCTACAACTATGATAATACACTAATTTACGAATACTTCACATATTCTCTGATACCTATAACCATTCTTCATGACAGAAAAATTCAGTACTAAAATACCTATATCAACCAGTTCATCTTTCATCCCGGAAATTTCTCAACATAATACTTCGATCTCTTTTCCAGCTCCCTGCTGAACTTATCCAGTCCCATCTCTTCAGCAAGCGTATCCTTATCAGAGAACATATCTGTTCCAAGACCCAGCCTGTCACCTTCTATATCAAATCCCATAGCTGATAACACTGTTGGGAACATATCCATAGTAGTAAATGTCCTGTTATGAGTTCTACCACTCACCTTAACTTTATCTGCGCCATCTGCATTTAATATACAGTTATATACAGTTCTATCAGGAGCGCCCTTTACAATAGAAGTATCCATTCTAGGATGATCTCCAGTTATTACTATAACTGTATCTTTATAGAAATCCTGATCCTTGCACCAGTTAATAAATTCATATATCTGCTTATCAGCACATGCGAGAACATTTGCAATCTGGTCATCATATTCATCACCGCAAAGGTCACATACATAACCATCTACATGATGCGTATCAACAGTCAGCATAGTGAAGTTAAATGGCTGATCCTGCTGCGCCAATCTAAGTAGCTCATCGCGGGCTATATCATATAACTTAGTATCTTCAAATCCCCACCAGACATAATAATCCTTGTCTATATAGCCCTTTTCGATTGCTGTATTATAATCGAATATTTCATAATCACCATGCTGCTTAAACAAATAATTCCTACCAGCAAAGCTTGAATCAGAACCACACAGGAACTCCTGATAATATCCCTTATCCTTAAGGACATCACCTATAGTAGTTACGCCAGCTGCAAAGCTATCCTTCTTACCAAGTTCATTGCTTAATACAGGAAATGTAAATGGTATACCAGAAGAGCCTGCAAATATAGCTCCTGCTGTCCATGTAGCACCAGTTGTACTATGGAAACCTCCAAGCTTATCAGTATTAGAAAATGATACATTATCTTCATCAAAAGCCATATCTGTAAGATGAGGAATGTAATTGTGCTCTACCTGATATCCGCCAACATCAGCTGATGCATAAGTATTCTCCATACTCTCCAGATAAATGTATATAACATTCTTAGGTTTACCATTATCTCTGGCACTAACAGATACAGTTTTAGGATCAACGTATCTGTCTTCATATATAGTACTTCTGCCAAGTCTTCCACTTATATACTGGATAATATCAAGATTCTTGTCACACTTCCTGAGAGTAATAAAGGCAAATATAATAATGCCAATAACCATAACAGCATCAAATACCTGCTGCAAAGCATCACTCTGACCATCAGCTAAGACTCTAATATATGCAACTACCAAATATAAAACTGCTGTTATGAGCATCCTTGGAACCACATACCATACAGCCTTCCACAGGAAGCTCGCATCCGCTCCCTTCATTGGGGATACAATAGTATATAGAACCTCCTGAATCTTAACTCCGAATGTATTCTCTTTCCAACTAATAGCAGCATATATGAGCTCAATAACTAAAACTATAATTCCAATAGTCTTAAGCATACTAAAAGTAGCGCTATCTATATATAACATCTGCATTCCAACACCTGTCTTTCGTATAAAAAATCATTGTAATCTAATCATATTTTAATTAATATGACTCAATCACAATGAATAATTCTAACACTTATATAGCAAAAATATAACCTAAAAATAACTGCTCTTAGAAATTAACATAATCTATAAGAGCAGTTACAATACATAATCAATATCTAATTAAGAATTTAAAAATTCCTCTATCTGTCTGTCCATAACAGCAGGTATATCTCCGCCATCCATCCAGACATTAGTCCATTCGATAATTGCAGACATTGTCTTGTCGATGTGCCAATGAGGTTTCCATCCAAATGTTGTAGTTATCTTGGAATGATCTAATTTAAGGAAGTTTGCCTCATGTGGACCACCATCATGTACATTCTTCCATGATGCTTTGTGATCATGTTGTCCACAATTGTTCCATTTCTCACAGAATAAATCCACTAAATCCCCAGTGTTAATGCAGTCTTCTTCATCTGGACCTACATTGTAGCTACCAGCATATTTACTGTCTTCATACTGCGCTGCAGCTATCATGAGATATGCATATACAGGCTCCATTACGAATTCATAAGGTCTTGTAGAATAAGGATTACGAACTATTATCTCTTTCCTACGCTCCATAGATCTAATACAATCAGGAATAATTCTGTCATTAGCAAAATCTCCTCCACCAATAACATTACCGGCACGAGCTGTTGATATAGCACATTCTCTATATTCTGCATCATTTGGATTAAAGAATGAATTCCTATAACAACTGGTTACGAGCTCAGAACATGACTTAGAATTAGAGTATGGATCATAACCATTTAATTCTTCATTCTCCCTATATCCCCAGTTCCATTCCTTATTGAGGTATACCTTATCAGTAGTAACATTTACAAATGACTTAACTGACTTAGTCTGTCTGACACATTCCAGTATATTAACAGTACCCATTACATTGGTTTCATATGTATATACAGGGTCCTTGTAGGAATCGCGTACTATTGGCTGAGCTGCCATATGTATTACTATCTCAGGCTGAGCTTCATTAAATACCTGCATCAGATGCGCAAGATCTCTAATATCACCTTCAACAGAATTCATATTAGGACTATCAAGTACTCCGCACATTTCAAATAGAGATGGAGTTGTATGCGCCTTAAGAGCATAGCCAGTTACCTTAGCTCCTGCTCCTATAAGTGCTCTGCACATCCAACTACCTTTAAATCCAGTATGACCAGTTACTAATACTTTTTTATCTTTGTAGAAACTTAAATTAAACTTGTACATATATTTGCTCCTTACTGTTCTACAGCTTCGCAAATAACCTGAGCCATATAATCAATCATCTCATCTGTCATTCCAGGATATACTCCTACCCAGAACGTATCACGCATGATTCTGTCAGTATTTTCAAGACTTCCTACTACTCTGTAACCCTTACCAGATGCTCTCATCTGATCAAAGCATGGATGCTTAGTAAGGTTACCAGCAAAGAGCATACGTGTCTGTACGCCGTGACCTTCAATATATGGAACTACCTTAGTTCTATCTACACCTTCCTTAACTGTAATAAGGAATCCGAACCAGCTAGGGTCAGAACCAGGTGCTGCCTCTGGCAGTATTACCTTATCTGAAATCTTCTGAAGACCAGCCTTAAGTCTGTTGAAGTTCTCTTTTCTACGTTCTACGAACTTAGGGAACTTGATGATCTGGGCACATCCAATAGATGCCTGCATATCAGTTGCCTTAAGGTTGTATCCAAAGTGAGAATATACATACTTGTGATCATATCCCTTAGGAAGTTCACCATATTGACCATCAAATCTATGTCCACACATATTGTCCTGACCAGATACACATACACAGTCACGTCCCCAGTCTCTGAATGATCTGATAATCTTATGTAGAAGTGGGTTATTAGTATATACAGCACCACCTTCACCCATTGTCATATGGTGTGGTGGGTAGAAACTTGATGTTCCGATATCACCGATTGTACCTGTGAACTTCTTCTCTCCGTTAATAACATATGTTGAACCAAGAGCATCACAGTTATCCTCGATAAGCCACAGATTATGCTTGTCACAGAACTCCTTAACAGCTGATAAATCAAATGGATTTCCAAGTGTATGAGCTGCCATTACTACCTTAGTCTTATCTGAAAGTGCCTCTTCTAGCATAGTAACATCAATGTTGTACTGAGGAATTGTAACATCCACAAATACAGGTACTACGCCATACTGAATAGCTGGTGTAACTGTTGTAGGAAATCCTGCTGCTACTGTAATCATCTCATCACCAGGCTTAATCTGTCTGTCACCAAGTAGTGGTGATGTAAGTGCCATAAAAGCGCATAGATTAGCTGATGAACCTGAGTTTACAAGACTACAGAACTTGACATTCAGATACTTCGCAAACGCTGTCTCGAACTCCTTAGTATATCTACCTGATGTAAGCCAGAACTCAAGTGCAGAATCTACAAGGTTGTGCATCTCATCATGATCATATACTCGTGATGCATAAGTGATTCTGTCTCCTGGCTGAAATGCCTTCTTCTGATTATGAAATGTATCGCAATACTCATCTACTGCCTTTAATATATACTCTTTTGCTTCTGCTTCTGTTTTTCCTTCGAACATTACTCTATCCTTCTACCTGAATTTATTTATCTTTATTATCCCAATTAATTCTCTTCTCTTCAACTACGATTGGTCTGTTAATAACTCTTGTGTTGATGTTCAATATATATTCACCAACAAGGCCTGTGAACATCAGCTGAATTGCGCCGATGAGGAACATACCAATTAGCATAGGCGCTGAACCTGCATTGAATCTATCCCAATATAATAACTTTAGTACCAGATATACAAGTGCAACTATTACATCAATAACAGCACATGCAAGGCCAAAGAATGTTACGACACGAAGCCCAACTTTGGTATATGAAGTAAAACTCAGCATAGCTGCATCATATAATGAATAAAAATTGTTGTGTGTCTTACCAGCACGTCTTTGTGGCTGCTCATATTCAACGAGTTTAATATTAAATCCCTCTCCATATTCAGCTACAATTCCTCTTATAAATGGAACCGGATCATTAAGTGAACGTAGTAGCTGTATGAAGGTCTTGTCATATAGTCCAAATCCTGTAAAGTGCTCAATCATTCTGACTGATGACATGTTTTTGATGAGCTTATAATAAATAGATCTAAGGAAATATATGAATTTATTCTCCTTGCTCTTACTCTTAACTCCACTAACTATTCTGTGCCCCTGCTCCCATTCATGTACAAATACAGGTATCAGTTCTACTGGATCCTGAAAATCAGCACATACTGGAATAACACAGTCTCCATCAAGTGAACACATACCATGGAATGGTGAATTGAACTGACCGAAGTTAGTTACGTTGAATATTGCCTTAATCTTATTATTAGCTGCGCACAGCTCTTCTATCTTCTGCCTTGTACCATCAGTAGATGCATTATCTATAAAGCATATCTCATAGTCGTATGTAGGAAGCTTTTCAACTAACACTTCCTCAACTGCTGCACTTATCGCTTCTACATTTTCTATTTCATTAAAACAAGGTATTAATATACTTATCTTTTTCTTTTTATTTGATTCTAATTTCATTTTATTCCCCTAGATTCATATTAAGATTAAGTGTAAAAAACTTTTTGACACCTTATAAGTACTTCTTTCATTCATCAGCAGCATAATTCTATTAATAATCTCATACTTTTGCTTCTGACATTATCTTATCCAGTTCCTGTCTTGGAAGGAATGGTGCCATATCTTCAAGTGGTGCACTTACAAGTGAGCCATCTGCAAGCTTCTTGGCACTGCTCTTTGGCTCCCATACCTGACTAGTATCTGTAAAGACTTCGCAGATAACTGGTCCGTCATATGAAAGAACCTTACTAACTACGCTCTCTATCTCAGAATTATTATGTATAGACATATATTCATATCCAAATGCAGTAGCAATCTTGCTATATTCAGGGAATGATAAGTCTCCTGATTCTGGTCCTATGCCAACCTTGCAATGTTCAGAGAATAGATTGGTCTGCGTAATACGAATTGAATGATATCCCTGATTGTTAATTAGGAATATCTTGATAGGCAACTTATTAGTAATTATAGTCTGCAGTTCCTGAAGATTCATCATAATACTGCCATCACCCTCAAGGCATATGGTATCTCTCTTACCACCAGCTATGCATAATCCTATTGCTGCAGGTAATCCATATCCCATACTGGCAACCGCACTATTAACTACGAACCTGCTACCCTTACCAATCCTATAAGCCTGAGTTCCAGCTACGCAACATGCACCGTTAGATACTGCTGTCAGGCTCTCATCTGGAAGAGCACTGCTGATTCCCTTTATAACTGCATATACATTTGCTGCATCTACATGTAATGAATTAGATTCCTGCTCAGTTGTAACTACTGGATAATCCTTCTTCCAATCACTAGCTATACTGCGCCACTTGTCACAATGACACAAATAGTTACCATATGAGCCATTTACGGATTCATTTACTCTATGTCCAGCGTTTCCTGGTTGATTACTAACTATTCTAATATTTGCTGTACTAATCCTATCATTCAATTTATGCAGGAAGTCCTTAGCATCCGCCCAAATAGGCATATCAACGTGGATTGTGTGCTTTAACAGCTCTGCTCTGTCCACATCTACCATAATAACTTCTGCATTAGGGGCCCAGTCCTGCCAGTTATATCCAACCTGACGGATTGATATTCTGGTACCTATAGCCAGAATAACATCAGCATTCTGAATAGCCCAGTTACCAGCTCTGTCACCCATGTTGCCGGCACGTCCGACATACAGTGGATTATCATCTTCTATTAAATCAATAGCATTCCAGTAGGTAACAACCGGAATACCAAGTCTCTCTATAACTTCTCTGTATATATCATAAGCACCTGATAGACGAACACCGTAACCCGCATGTATTACTGGTCTCTTAGCACTCTTAAGCCTTTCTATAACTGTATCTATCAGATCGTATGTAACTTCCGGAGCTATATTATCCATTAATTCTACATCTGTATCAGTATCATATCCTACAAGATCATCTGTCTCTATCTGACTTCCTTGGAAGTTAACAGGAATATCAATCCATACTGGTCCTGGTCTACCTTTTGTAGCTAAATGCCACGCCTTCTCAAGTGCATATCTAATCTGATTAGGATTCTCTATCATGACAGCATATTTAGTCATAGGTTCTACCGATCGTACTATATCATATTCCTGATCTCCAACACTTCTGAGCTTCATTCCATTTGTGAACTGTTCTCCATATCTGGCTGTTGTATCATATCTCACCTGACCACTTATTATGAACATTGGAATCGAGTCAAGCCATCCACCTAATACTCCTGTAAGAGCATTAGTTCCGCCTGGACCTGTTGTAACACATACCGGTGCTATTCTATTATTAAGTCTTGCATAACTTTCTGCTGCTATTGCACATGCCTGTTCGTGATGATTGTATGTGACATGAATATTTTCATTATGACCAAATGCATCATTTAAATGCATAGCGCCGCCGCCAACTACACTGAACATATCTGTGACACCCTTCTCAACCAGAAAGGCTGCAACATAATCTGCTAATCTTATTTTCATCATCTGCTCCTATAAATTTGTGCGTCAAAAAAGCACCCTCAGATGATTATTTTATCACCTTTAGATGCTTTATGTGTTATTATTGTGTGTTTATTTTATTACAAATCAGTTCCAGACTTTCCATGGAGCCTGTCCTGATTGCCACAGCCTCTCTAATAATATCTTTTCTCTCTGAGTATCCATGCACTGCCAGAATCCAGTATGATGATATCCCATTATCTGATTATCCTCTACAAGCTGTCTTGATACATCCTGTTCGAATATACTACTATCACCACTTATGTAATCAAATATCTCTGGATTTAATACCATAAATCCGCCGTTTATAAGAGCGCCGTCTTCATCTGCCTTCTCTCTAAATGCCTTAATAGTACCATCATCAGATACATCCAGAACGCCCTTTTTCTGAGCAATAGATACCATACTGACTGTAGCTATCTTGCCATGATTCTTATGGAATTCCAGCAATTTATTAAGATCAATATTTGATACTCCATCTCCATATGTGAGCATAAATGACTCATTACCAATATATTCCTGAGCTCTCTTAATACGACCACCAGTCATAGTATCAAGCCCCGTATCAATAATAGTAACCTTCCACTTCTCGGACTTATTATTAAGTATCTCCATTGAGTTATTGGCAAGATCAAATGCTACATCAGAGTTATGCAGAAAATAATCTGCAAAAAACTCCTTAATAACATACTGCTTGTATCCAGCAAGTATTACAAAGTCTGTGAAACCATATTCTGAATAATGCTTCATAATATGCCACAGAATAGGCTTACCACCTATCTCAATCATAGGCTTTGGCTTATAAACTGATTCTTCTGAAATTCTGGTGCCATAGCCACCAGCTAATATTGCAACTTTCATATAATGTATCCTCAAGCACCTCTGTCAAATCTATTTCATATTCTTATCACTTCTATCACTTACATCCTACAATTGAGAATGCCCTTAAAACTCTTAATATAATCAGCATATGGCTTTAAAAATATCAAGAATAAATTTTCCCCATAATATCACATTCCTTTAAATAACAAGAAATAGCATATTGATTTACATTCTTTATTCCTGCTTTTCTAAATAATTCCATATAATTCTTCTCTTCGATTTGCTTCAAGCCTTTTTTACAAGCAGATTGTAAATCACCATTTTCAGCGTACTTTACTTCTATTAAAGCACCTCTGCTATTAATTGTATCAAAAATGGCTATATCACTATATCCATTTCCTGCTTCTACATTCGACTCAGTTCGTATGTAATCACTTTTTCCAAGTAATCCTAGCAAGACCCCATGATAAAAGTTTTCCTTTTTTGCTTTTGGCACAAATGTATCTCTAATACTAATCGTTCTCTTTAAAAAGTCATTGAAGAACTCTTTAATCTTCTGAGTCTCGC
>CAMJFD010000127.1 GCA_946404845.1 uncultured Butyrivibrio sp.
ATTATAAGTATATAAGAGAAGTTATAAGAAAATTATATAAGAATGAAGTAAAAAACACTTACAAACCTATTTATATGGGATCAAAAGGGAGATATAAAGATAAAGGTGTTATAAGAGATATCGAAAAAAATATCAGAGAATATAAACAAGTAAATCGAAAAATTAATACAGAAATAATTGTAATCTATTTTATTGATACAGATGACTGTAACGCAGATGCAGTGAGGAAAAAAGAATTTGATACGATAGAAAAGTACTGTCTAAATAATGGATATAAATTAGCATATTTTTGTCACGATGTGGAAGATGTATTCTGGGGTATGAAAGTTGAAGATAAACAAAAAGTCAAAAAAGCAAATGAATTTGTGGCTAAGAATAAGATTAAAGATGTGGATATAAATAACTTAAACTGCAATGTATTTAAAAGGCATAAGAGTAATATTATGCTTATTCTAGATAATTACTGGGTTAGAAAAAAATAAAGGATTATATAAAAATGCAAGCTAGCCTCAAAAAAATAAAAAAATACATAATTCTATGCCTGTCATTATTCATAATGGCACTTGTAGTATATCGCCACTTCTACATAGATGAACTGCCAAATCCTGACAGCATCTGGAATGGCAGATACCACAAGGAATCCTACAAATGGGAAATGGCACTTGGCAGATACATGATCAGGTACTGGCAACTAATATTCTTAAATACAATTAACCCCGTACTCAATACAATACTTGCAATAGCAGTTAACGCAATATCTGCCGTACTTATTATCAGATTCCTTAAGATCAACAACATAATACTGCAGGTGACAGCAGCTGAAACACTTATACTATCTAATCATGTACTAAGCGGACTTAGCTACTACTACTGCTACGTATACTATGCATTTGCAAGCCTCTTCATGGTAATTGCAGTAATCCTCCTACAAGGTAAAAAAGGCAGACACCCTGTAAAAGTACTTATAAGAGCACTTGCAGCACTTATACTCATATGCATATCACTTGCAACATACCAGGCATACATATCAGTATATGTAACACTTGTAGCTATATGGTTCCTAAGCCAGATGTTCATATATATCACTAATGACACAGCAGATAACATACCCGAAGCCCACAAACCAGAAGCCCGCATATCAGAAGCTCACAAACCAGAAGCCCGCATACCAGAAGCCCACATATCAGAAGCCAACAAACCCGAAGCCCACATCAAAGACACAATCATAACAACCTTAATATATATAGCAGAACTAATAGCTGCTACCCTCGTATACCTTATAAGTAATAAGATCCTGATAAACCTAAATAATATAAACATGGATTCAGGCAGAGGCTTTGATACCATAGGCCAGCTTGATATAGAGACAGTTATTACAGGAATAACCAGCATCTATACAGGATTTATAGATTTCTATTTTGGAACAGGGATGCTTGATAATGATGCAATAGGAATAATCAGTATCGTAAGTAATCAGGTAATAATATCACTTAAGTTCATGAATGCCATATTGCTCATCATGATTATCATAGGCCTCATATCACTTATTATTACCAGCACCTGTAAGCCACACCTTAGAAACATATTCTCTATATTACTAATCCTGACAATAGTAATGTACCCTGTATTTACAATGCTGATAGTACTCATAGCACCTGGCTGCGATATATACGATACTACAGGCGTTATGATGCTGCCGTGCATGAGCTACATATGGCTAGTATGGGCAGTTGTAATGGATAATGCTATTAAGAAATACAGCTATAATATCCAGCGCATGCTTATATCTGTAATAGCATTACTATCAGTTCTAATTGTATATACAGATATATCCTATGCAGATGATACTCAAAGTTATATGCTGGCCAATATGGAGCGGATGAGCGCAGTAGGAGACATGCTCTCACAGGATATAGATAAATACATTGAACAGAATAGTGACAGTAAAGTCTGCATTCTGGGAACAATAGAGTACGGCAATTACCCAGATGATAATGAAGCTATCAGAGCCAGAATGCACTGGACAACGGCTTATTACAGAACTGTATGGGAGAATGTAAGTGCCCAGCAGAGCATTTGGAAAAAATATATGAAAGATTACTACAGCATTAAATACGAAGCTGTAAATACAAGCACAGCCCAGACAATATACGACAGTGAAGAATTTGGACAGATGCCATGCTATCCGGAGGAAGGAAGCGTAGCTGAGGTTGATGGAATTATGGTGGTGAAGCTGGGGGAAAATGATATATCCCTCCAGACTGATAAATAAGTAGATAAAGATATATTTTGTAGGAACGCTGCAGAACACTATGTAAGCAGGAACATACGCTTACTTAGTGTTCTTTTTTGACATATAACATATTTGCCAGCATGGTCACAGTCATAAGAATTACTGGAGTTGTATATCTTGGTAGATTTCCAGGACATATAAAATATATGAGCACTGATAACAAAGGTATAGTTATTACTGACAGCTGCTTAAGATTTTGTTTTTTGATCATTGCAAGGAAACATATTATTGTTAGCCATGTATAAAATGATGGGACTATCAGTAACCCTATTATTGGTATTTTTCTGATTTTATTAAGTGCATTAATTATTTTATATCCAAGCTCATCACTGGTAAAAAATGATTTGACATAAATCTCATCATTTTCATCTACTGTCATATTAAATTTAGTGAAAACAGGAGTTTCTTCCCAGTTCAAATCAAAATATTTGTAACTTGTATTAAGCGTTGCTTCTATATAGAGCTTTGGATATTTCAAAAACATTGAAAACCAACACTTATAGTAGTTATTTAGCTGTTCACTAGTCGCATTTTGATTAAATTTTTTCTTAACAGAATCTGTAAGAATGGCATCATATCGCTTTGAGAGTGAGTCATACGGCAGTATTGCATCTATAGCTTCTTTTTCTTCTTCTGTAATTTCATCTCCATAATATGTTACAACCCTTGCCGTTTGTTGAAAAAGGCCGCCGAGAGCTTCCTGCTTGCCTCCTGGAGATACGTTCCATGCAGGTAGTAATATGTTGGTCCATATGATCTGGAAAAAAAGAAGTGGTATAACGCAGGTAATTGCAACTTGCAACCAGTACTTCCTATATGTAAACAGTAATATTACAAATAAAACGGCAGTAATATATCGTCCTTGTCCTTTGGACAGAATGAATAGAAGTATTGACAGCATAAGCAAAATAACAAACCATTTTTTCTTAAATAGAGTTCCATCTGATAGCCTAAGTTCAAATAAAAGTATTGATGTAGTGATGCAGAAAAATGAAAAAGTAACGTCCTTAAGCATGCATGCTGTGAATAAAGGGAAATATGGAAATAACGCTATAAACAGCATCCCCAGACGAATGAATATTATATTAACACCAAGCTGTTTGAGCCTTTCCATAAACCACATAAATAGTAATGAAAAGGCTGTCATTTGAAGTAATGTAAATATAGCTACACCAATATATGCATGTCCAAGTAGTACGCCAAGTTTGACAAAGCTTCCATATATTACAGTTGTCATCAGAGGATGATGGTCGGTGATATAAATATCTGGTCCTTGTACAGGAGAAACGTTTAAAGGAAACTTTATAGGTCTATGGAAAAACATTTGAATCTGTTTATTAGTATCCCCTATATTACTGGTTCCAGGAAACAGAAGAATATAATAAGGCATCCAAAATAGTAGATTACGTAGCGTTGCTATAAAGTAGCTTTTAAGTGAAAAAGATGTTTCTGAGTTTTCTAATATAAAGTGTTTAGATAATATTTTTATAAGATTAAATATACATAATGAAACTATGTAGCTGATTATAAAGTAAATAATAATATATTTTATGCTTGAGAGATTAAAATCGAGAGTTTTGTCATCATTTAAGTCAATACAAATATCTTTCATTATTGCGTAGAGCGCAGCGAAAATGGCACTTCTCACATAATCTGCTTTATCTATTTTACCCAAAAAAGATAACACCTTGAGTCTCATCTTACATCTCCCCGATTTATTAGCATTTATAATTAACATTATTTAAATAATGCCATTTTTTTCTTGATGATTCAATATAGGATTATTGGAATTATTTTGAAATACTAGATATCAGGTATTGTACGGTTACAATATAATGGCGCTTATTATGAGGCATTAAACAGATATGATTTCATTCATAATTATCAGTACGTATTGGACAGATGACATGCTATCCGGAGGAGGGGAGTGTTGCTGAGGTTGATGGAGTTATGGTGGTGAAGCTGGGGGAAGAATGAGCATTAAGATAACAAAGTAATAAAAGAATAAACAAGTGAGATGGAAAACGCCATAAACTGAATTTACGAGCCATCCCTAAACTTAAGCGCCAGCACATACGACGCCAACTCTACCAAAATCAAATCTATTATAACCAGAAAACGTACAATCGAACGACCTGCGATAACAGAATTAGAAATATTATTAAAACCCTTCATTAAGAGAATGCCAATTAAAGGCAGTAAGGCAATGAATAGCAATAAAATCACCTTACCCTTTACAGAACCAAACTTATAAGTCGCGGGAATCATTACAGCATTATATAGGAGACAAAGGCAGAGGCATACGATAGTATATAACAATATTTCGTGCCTGCGCTCCTCCAATGAAGGTATCACAAGAGAGAACGTGTACCCTATTACAAGCATTAAAATCCCGGAAATAGCAGTTAGAAAATAAGACAGCAGATACTTGGCGCCAACCTCAGCATGTACTGATATAGGCATATATGATACAAGAAGGCGCCAGTCTATCTCCTCATCCAGAGTCATTGCAGATGATATCTGGGTCGCACATATAATAGCCAGCCATAGAGCCAGCATAGGAAAAAACATCTTGGCATTAAGCGCAGTAGGAATAGTAAACATTAGAAAAGCGAGCAGATACGCTAGATTGAAACTCCTGACTATAAGATACAAATCCTTTTTGATAAGACCTATCATAGCACTTCCCTCCAAACTAAATCCCAAAACATCCAGAGCAAAATCCAGAATAAAAACCCAAAATCAAAAACCCAAGTCAAAACAAAACCCAATCCAATTCTATCTCCTACAACTCCTACCTCTCACCACGCTTCTTAGGTGCATATCTATAGAAACAAATGAAATCATCAATCGTTGGAACACTACCAATTAGCATGGTACGATCCTTATCTAATAGATAAGAGTTAGTGTTACCATCAGTATATTTGGCAACTACTGCAACCTTTTCAGGAAGCGGAACCCTATAATTTGAATTAGAACAGCTATATAGTACAAACCTCGATTTGAGAACATCCATATTGGCTTCGAATATTAAATGACCATCATCCAGATAGATTACCTTATCTGCTATGCGGTCAATATCACTGTTCATGCTACTTGCAAATATAACAGAGTTCTTGCCATTAGAAACATAAGACTTAATAACATATAGAATATTGGCGCGAATATCAGGATCCAGACCAGTGGTCACCTCATCCAGAACCAGAAGACGTGGAGAATGCCCAAGAGCGACTGCCAGCATTAGCTTGGTCTGAGTGGAACGAGACATATTTTCGACCCGTCTAAAAACGTTGACACCTAATTCCCTTAGATACTTGTGATATAGATCCAGATCCCAGTTAGTATAAATATGCTGCATAATATTTCCAATTTCATAACAGGACAGACAACCATGGAACCTACATTCATTAGAAACAAACCCTATATCATTCAATGCTTCTAAAGGCCTGCCATCTACAACCTGACCACAGATCTTCACAAGCCCTGAATCATAGGATAACTGCCCCATAATTACATTTATCAGCGTAGACTTACCGGATTTATTCTCACCTATTACGCCTACAATCGTACCTTCTGGAACAAACAGATTTATATTATTTAGTACAAATGAAGTACTTGGATACTTCTTCCATAACTTGATAACCTCAACGACATTTTTCATACATAAGGCCCTCTATACCTATTAATTAGCAGAAGGGTAGGGTGCAAGTTCCTACCCTTTCTGCCACACTCATAAGCACGCTGATATTACATAGTGTTGTAAAATTAGAATATGATAGACTAACTAAATTAAACTCTCCTATTCAAACATCCTTGGGGGTGCATGTATGGTTAAAAAACACCTAAAGCCTTGTGTGTAATTATTATCCAATTATTATATAGATGAGACTTTTGTTTCGTTATTACATATGAGGAGTCAGCGTGCTCAGAGTGTATAGGCTATAGGTGTTTTGTACCCAAGCAAAATTGAAGGTAAAAAAATAAGAGCTCAACAATTTCGTATGAAATAATAACGAAATTAATGGCTCTGCGACTTAGCGTCTGGCTCTGTGACTGTATACATTTTTTCATTTCTAAAACTTATCAACGATTCCTTTTTGCACTTCGGACAGAATAACGGGAAATTCTTAAGTTCAGTGTCCTGCCGCACTCTGACCCGAGTCTTGTTACCACAGATGGGGCATAGAATCCATCTCTGAGTATTCATAATATCTCCTCCTACAGGATGCCTTACAGAATGCGTGTTACAAATCTGTTCTGGCAAAAATAGCATTAGATACAATAATCGATACGGACAATATAATGATACTAAGTACTATAAATATAATTCCAAGTACCTTGCCAGATATCGCATCGCTTATGAGAACATCAGGTAATATTGTGAATTCATCTGTAATGTATGATATATACAGTGGTCCAATAGAGATGATGATTGTTACAGCGGCAAAAATGTATTTGGATCTGTTAACGCCGTGCTTACATTCAATTGGTAAATATATTGAAATCAGTAGTATTAGTAGCAACCATACATAAGTAATGTCTGCAAAATTACCCAGGTAGCTTGGAGCTATTAGTACAAAAATGATGTGATTAATAATGAAACAGACTACAAATAACAAAATGAATTCAATATACTTAGCAGCGACCAGTGTTCTACGGTGATATGGGGTTGATAGTAGAACAGCTGTGGCATCAGGCGACTTTGATTCTTCAACTGAAAGTGCTTGACCAAATAACAGGAATCCCAATTCTGACATAAACAGGAATGAATAACTACTATCGATAACAGAATGAGCAGATGATAATAAGACGGGTACTAGAAGTAATAGCAGACATCCCCATCGAAACAGGCCTCTGATAATAAGGATATCTTTTTTGATCAGTTTAAATAACATTACCACGCCTCCACATATACGCCATCATAATATCTGCAATGTTTGTTCTCTCTACTGTCAGATCAAGGTCTGCGCAATAAGGCTTTATCTTGTTATAATCGTTGCAAATACCTGTAAAACCATAATTACCAATATCCAATTTAATAAATTCACTTACCGGGATATTCCCCAGAAGAGATGTGGCTCCTTTAATGAGCATATGACTTTCTAGTAGATGATCCTTGTCCATATGAAAGACCAGTTCTCCATCATCTAACATGATAAAAGAATCTACTATCGAACTTATCTCCATACCTGATGGAGAAGATATGAGTATGCTATGATTCTCATCTTGAATATATTCCCTCAACATGACCAGAATTTCAGAACAATCTACCGGATCAAAACCACAAAACGGCTCATCTAAAATTAGTAAATCTGTATTATGCGCTAATGCCAAACTTATAGAAAATATTAGTTTTTCCTTTTGTGATAGAGATGATAAAAGTGTTCGCGATGAATAATGATAATCTCTACAACCCCAATATTTCTGAAAAATCATTTCGTTCCAGTTAGGGTAAGCGTTTTCTATTAACTCTTTGGTTTCATGGAGTGTAAGATTATCATAGAAGTTGTTGCCCTCCATTACTAATCCAACTCTATTTTTGATTTCCTGTTCTGCATCATCGATACTCATCCCCCAGAACTCAACCTGTCCTGAATCGCGTCTGATCAAGCTTATAAGGCACTTAATAAGAGTGCTCTTACCCGACCCGTCAACTCCAATCAATCCAGTAATACATCCCTTTGGAATGTCAAAACTGATATCATGCAGTTCAAAGGACCCAAATGATTTCTGTAATTGTTTAACTGTCAAAACGGTACTCAAGTTATAGGTCCTCCTCAAACAAAACCCGTATCATGTCAATAATTTCAGCTTGTGAGATATCATAAGCCTTGGCATCCTGAATGACTTTCTGTAAATCTTGTTCAACAAGATGCCTCATAGATTCTCTGATCAGCTCAGAGTCAATTGTGGAAACAAAAGTTCCCCTTCCTGTATGACTGCTAATGAATCCTTCCGATTCCAGCTCGCTGTAAACGCGTCTGATAGTCAGTACGCTCACCTGTAACTCATTTGCCAGATTACGGATAGATGGTAGTAATTCTCCCTCTCTTAAAGTTCCTCTTAGAATTGCTTGTTTGATCTGACTCTTTATCTGTTGATAAAAAGGCTGATCTGAAGAATTTGAAAGAATAATGTCCACAGTCACTTCCCTCATCTACGAATAATATGTAATTGTGCTACATGCACATACACAATATACACTATTATCATAATAATGTCAATGAAACGATATTTGGAAGTGAAGTTTTCCGGGTATAAGAGATATTCATTAAAGTTTGTTATCGTTTTTTAATATAATACAGAAGCTATATGATATCAGAATTATCATCACTATAATTGAAATATAGGTTATGGCAAATTGCATACTACTAAAGCTTGATGGAGGTATGATAATACCGAGTGCATTCAGTATCAGTAGTATCAGTGAAGGTACAGCTGCTACACATATGAGTAGAATTATTCTACTCTGCCTGGTACCATATCTGAAAGCTATGGGAATCATGATTGAATTGTATAATATGCATAGGCAGAGGCTTATAATAGAATACCAGATAACCTCACGCAAACTAGTTATATCAAAGGGGATAATATATATAAATATACATCCTATAAAAAGGATAAGGGCATATGATAATAAACCCATAAGCATAGATATTAAATACTTGGAAGCCACTTCATCATATATAGTAATTGGGATAGAATGCATAGTTTGGTTCCAATTGATGTCTTCATCGAAAGTCATAGTAGTTATAGTCTGTGAAGAAAAAAATATAGTAAACCAAAATGTAATCATAGGGAAAATCATGCGAGGACTTTGAAAAGTCTGAATCATTACGGCGAAAAACAATATAAGATAAATCGGACTAAAACTCTTTAATATCAAAAATATATCTTTTTTTAATAAACCTCTCATTTACATATTCTCCCATCGATTGTAGAAATGAATAAAGTCTTTAAGGGTGGGTACGCTACCCAATAACATAGTCTTATTTTTATCTAGTAAATAGCATGTATAGTTTGCTTCTTCATACTTGGCAATTATTGAAACTTCTTCTGGTGCAGGCAAGTTGTTCTTGGAACTAGAGTAATTGTAGAATATAAGCTTTGACTTGAGATTATTAATGTTAGTTTCGAATATCAACCTTCCGTCATATAAAAGAGCAAATTTATCAGCAATCTTATCTATATCATCTGGTAAGTCTGTAGATAATAGAACTGAATTGTGGGTGGTTATTACATACTCTTTTAATGTACGTAGAATTTCATTCCTATAAATTGCTTCAATACCTGTAGTAATCGCATCTATAATAACCAGCTTCGGAGAATGCGCGAGAGCAATAGCCAGCTTCATCTTATTTTGGGCACCTTTTGATATATCATATATCTTATGTTTCATAGGAACACTTAAATCATTGAGATATTTTAAATATAAATTATCATCCCAATTACTATAGATATGGTGCATAATCTTGCCAACTTCTAGTGGTGTCAGAAATGAATGATAGTTAGATTCATTTGTCACAAAGCCAATTGAATCTAAGATAGTAGTTGACTTACCATATTCAACATGGCCATTAATCTTGATTACACCAGAATCGTAAGGAATCTGATTTAGAATTATTTTGATAAGCGTAGATTTACCAGAGTTAGCAGGTCCTACAAGCCCTACTATTTCTCCTTGCGGCACATATAGAGTAATATGTTTTAGGGAAAAAGATGAATTTGGAAAATCCTTACATA
>CAMJFD010000128.1 GCA_946404845.1 uncultured Butyrivibrio sp.
GGTGAAAAAGCGTGTAGATGACTGTTTCATCTCCTTCCGGGGTGTGGGAAGTTTTAGTTAATTATTAACTCTTATATATTCAAATGTAGCATAGCTTCCTTCTATGTCTGCATCAGATGCTGCAAATATTCCTGTTTTGGCACCTACCCAGGTATGATCACTTGGAACAAATTCGCAACCTGTTTTATTATAATTTGCACCATCTTCTGAATACATAATATTAAGAGATGGAGAACCACTCTCTTCCTTTTTGGCAAAAATGAATCTGATATAGCACTTATTCTCACCATTTGAATTTGATAATTCATATGTTTCTTTTAAAACATCTTTTTTATCTGCATCTGATCCTTCGGATTCAAAGAGGCACAGCTTAATGTCAGAGCCGCTGCGGCTTACGCAGATATATGTATACTGTCCGCCCATCATAACTGCTCCTGCTCTTGAACCATCTTTAAGATGTGAATAATCAAGACAGATATCAGCTGTAAATTCTGGACATACAAGCTTCTGAGTCAGTACATTTGGACATTTCCACAGAACATTATCAGATCTGACAGCATTTAATTTAAGACCTTTATCATTACTATCCTGAATATAGAAATTATCATAATGATTACCTAGCCACTGCCACTGAAGGCCATACTGACCACCTTCAAATTCATCAGAAGCCTGCAGATACTCTATCTCATCTGATATTCCAGTATTTGGCTTATCTCCTTCTATTAAAGGCTCTCCGCAGTTATTATCATCAGGATTTACACCAACTATTGGCCAGTCTTCCTTCCATGTTACTGGCTGCAGGTGACAGATTCTGCCATATAATCCCATATCCTGGAAATGTATGAACCATTCATCACCATTTACAGTATCTACAAGGCCACCCTGATGAGGTCCGTTGATTTCAGTATTCCCCTGATGCATAACTGTCTTAATTTCATAAGGTCCATATATATTCTTACTACGAAGTGCAACCTGGTATCCAGTCTTAACTCCGCCTGCTGGTGCCCATATATAATAATAACCATTTCTCTTATATACTTTAGGACCCTCTATTGTTATTGCAGGATGATTTTCATCATTACCATCAAATACGAAATGATCCTCTGTAATAGCCTTTAGCCCATCTGGAGACATTTCAAATATTCCAAGGATACTCTTAAATCCAATACGGCTCTTTGCATAGCCGTGGATTATATACGCTCTTCCATCTTCATCCCAGAATGGGCAGGAATCAATTAGACCTTTACCTGCAAGAACGCAAACGGGCTTTTCCCATTCTCCAAGTGGATCCCTGGTTCTGACTACATATATACCTTCATCAGGCATTCCATAATATATATAGAACATTCCATCATGATATCTGATAGCTGGAGCCCAGACACCTTCTGAATGTCTTGGAACATCATATCTTTTTTCTGTTATATTATTAACTGCATAATTTACAAGCTTCCAGTTCACAAGATCGTGAGAAGTGAGAATAGGAAGTCCTGGTGTATAGTTAAAAGAAGATGCTGTAAGATAATATGTATCTCCTACTCTTATAACATCTGGATCACTATAATCAGCAAACAGAATAGGATTCTTAAATCTTCCATTTCCAAGATCAGATTCCCATAGAATTTCTTTATTCATGCGTAATTCCTCCCAAGCAAAACAAAATTAATTTATACATTATTCTTACAGTTCTAAATCTTCAAATATAAGATCTTTGTAAATACCACCAAGCTCTACAAGGCCCTTAGCAACCATTCCGGCAAATACAAGAGCTCCGGCTCCCTTTAAGTGTGTATTATCAATCTGACCTTCCGGTTTCCATTTTGCTTCGCCTTCTTTTAGATGCATAAAATACTTAATGGTATCAGCATCACCGGTTTTTTCTATGAATTCTCTGCTCATGGACCACAGATCTACAACTGGAACATCAAATTTTTCTCCAGCTTTCTTCATGGCATTTACATATGGAAGATGTGCTGATGGAGTTACAATGCTTCCATCCTCATTAAAAAGTCTTCTTTCAAGAGGAGTGATAAATACTGGATATGCACCTTTATTTCTTGCTACATTAACGAATTTACCAAGATTTACAATATATTCTCCGTCTGGATCTGTATATCTGGCTGGATCCTGATCCTTCTCATCATTATGACCGAACTGGATAAAAAGGAAATCGTCCTTTGTTATTTCATTATAAATAGTAGCAAGTCTGCTCTCATCAATGAAACTCTTAGTGCTTCTGCCATTTTCTGCATGGTTATATATGATAACATCAGGCTTTGTATATCTGTCAAATACCTGTCCTATACCTGTCTGAGGAAATGTATTTGCTTTATTTGTCTTGACTGTTGAATCACCAGCCCAAAAAATTCTTCTCATAGTCCTTTTTTCAACTTATACCTTTCAAAAAACTTTTTTACATGGAATGAGGGCTGCGGAATACAATCCCACAGCCCCTATTCCTATATAGGTTATATTATATTTAGATTACTCTTTAACCGCACCGATATTGATACCCTTTACGAAGTACTTCTGAAGGAAAGGATATACGATCATGAATGGCAGAATAGCTACAATAACGGCTGCATTCTTGACCGTGTTCTCGGTGGCACCACCATTTGCCTGTGGCAAATCACTACCCATGATGATAGATCTCAGTTTCATCTGGAAGTTATATAAATCCTGGTTTGTAATATACAGTTTGAAGTTTGTATAGTTGTTCCAGTAGTTAACCGCAAACATAAGACCGATTGATGCAAGACCAGCCTTTGAAAGTGGGAGCACAATTCTAAAGAATGTTGCTACAGGACCACAGCCATCGATATCTGCTGATTCGAAAAGGGCTGTTGGAATACCTTCAAAGAAGTTTCTCATCAGTACAAGGTCATAAATGTTAACAGCTGGCAGAAGTGTTACTGCCCAAAGTGTGTTAGTCATGTGAAGTGCTCTAACAACGAGGTAAGTAGGAATCATACCACCTTCAAAGATCATTGTGAAGAGGAGGAATCCAGCAAAGAAGTTTCTTCCTGGAAGATCCCACTGAATAAGTACATAAGCACCAAGTGTTGAAATTGCAAGTCCCATGAATGTACCTGAAATAGTAACGATAACTGAAATCAGGAATGGTTTATACAGTGATGGGTTTGTGAAAACTGATTTATAGCCTGCAATACCAAACTGCTCAGGCCACAGTTTCATACCATAAGCTGTCTTTAAATCAAATGAATCAACCAGTACCTTCCACATAGGGATAAGGATAATTAAACACAAAACTATAAAGATGATTGCGTTAACTACCGAAAAGACTGGCATTTTTTTCTTTTTCATTGCTACTCTATTAGCCATTAATGTCACCTCAATTTTTTCTACATTTTAAACAGATTTGTTAGTAATTAAACGATACCACGACCATCACGGACTTTTTTACTAGCCCAGTTACAGATAAGTACAAGGATACATCCTACAACTGACTTAGTAAGACCAACTGCTGTTGTATAACCATAGTTTGGTATTGTACCACTGTTGAATGTCTGATAGTAAACATATGTCTGTAAAACGTTTGAAGTAGACAGAACCGCGTCATTCTGTAAAACGAATACAGATTCGAACAGGTTCATGACCTTTGCAAGGTTCAGAATGAGAACCGTAATAATCGTATTCTGGAGTGCTGGCATTGTGATATATCTCATCTTCTGGAATCTGCCAGCGCCATCAATTGATGCTGCTTCATAAACATCAGGGCTTATACCTGAAAGTGTTGCGAGGAAGATAATTGTTCCCCATCCTGTATCTTTCCATAAATTGATTACAAAGAACATTGGTTTCCACCATGTATCCTCTGCAAGGAAATAGATACCTTTATCGATGATTCCTGAACTTACAAGAATCTGGTTTACCATACCTTCTGATGTAGGTGAAAGAATCAGAGTGAATACTGATGCTGTAACAACCCATGACATGAAATGTGGCAGGTAAATAATTGTCTGTGCAATTTTCTTAAAGTGAATATTAACAATTTCATTTAAGAAAAGAGAAATAAGAACTGCTGCAAATGTATTGAGAAGCAGTTTAGTAATACTAAGGAAAAGTGTATTCCAAAAAGCGCTATGAAATGCGGCCATACTGAACATCTTAGTGAAATTTGCGAGACCTACCCAATTAACCTTTGCTCCCGCAATTCCTTTGTAGTCAGTGAATGCATAATAATTTCCAATCATAGGAATATAATGGAATACAAGGGCCAGTATAAAAACAGGCAAGAACATAACATAGAAGCCACGATACTTCTTGATTCTTCTTAATGTACTCCTTCTATTAGCTTCTTTTAAAATGGCCAGATTTTTTTGTGTCTGTTCATCTATTTTTTTACTCATAGGTAGTATAAGTCCTCTCCATATTTCAAAAGCATTTTTCAAATTTTTGAATATATAAAATAAATAGTAAAAGTAAAAATCTCTTTAATGGTTTTTTTCAAAATCAGAGGCCGCTTATTAGCGACCCCTGAAAAATAATCTAAAGGTTAAAATTACTGATTAAGTGAATCAACAATTGCCTGTGACCACTCAGCGCCACCTTCTGACTCAAACTGAGCATAAGCTTCGTCAACTGTAATCTTACCCTGTGCTACGTTAGCAACAAGCTCATTCTTAAGAGTTGTAAGGTCACCATTGTACTGCTGCATAGCATCTGTAGAGATTGGAAGATCTGCTACAACTGAGTTAGCTGCAAATGTTTCAGCTGAAGCCTTATTCTCATCAGCGATTGCTGCTGCACCTGGATCGTTGTCAAGTGGAGCAAGAACAAGGTTAGGATCAAGATGGTTCTTTGTATACTGTGTTCCTTCTTTTTCAAGGTTCTCAAGCATATGGAACTCACCTTCAGCATATGTGTTACCGCAAACTTCTTCAGCAGCTGTTGACCAGTGAACGCCTTCAACACCATACTGCCATAACATCTGAACGTCGCCACCATCAAGCATTGTCTCGATGAAGTATTTGTAAACGCCTTCAACGTTGCTGCATGATGCTGTGATACACCATACTGGAGCAATTCTTTCAATGTAGTTACCTACTTCAGCGATTGGCTCAAGTGCAACGAGTTCACCATCAAGTCCGTTAGCTTCAAGGTTTGTCTTAAGGTTTGTAGCCCATGTTCCAGCCCAGTATGTGAATACACCGAACTTGTCTTCATAGAACTTATTACGGCAATCTGATGTACCATTTGTAAGAGTTTCAGGATCAATGATTCCTGCTGCATTAGCATCAGCGATTCTCTGAAGAGCTTCCTTCATAGCATCTTCTGTGAATCCATCTGCCCATGTTCCATCTTCCTTCTGATAGAATCCTGGATAAGCATCCTGGTAGAATTCTGGAAGGTAGTTAACATATGGAGCTTCACCACCAATAAATCCAGCAGCTGATACACCGTATGTATCACCATCAACACCGTTACCATCAGGATCGCCTGTTGTGAATGCTTCAAGCATTGCTACATATTCATCATATGTAGTAGGAGCTTCAAGACCGCAGTTATCAAGCCAAGCTTTCTTTACATATGTAACACAACCATTACCACGTGTTGGTGTGAAACCATATAAACGTCCGTCAATCTTGATACCTTCGATAAGAGCATCGTTGCCTGCAGCAGATACTCTAGCCTGAAGATCTGAACCTTCATAAATATCTGTAATATCAGCAAGAACACCCATAGAAGCATATGATGTATATCTTGTTGAATCAAGAAGAATTACATCTGGAAGATCTCCAGAAGCAAATACCTGACCTACCTGATCATAGTATGCATCATGGTCTGGCTGGTTGATTTCAAGATCAATACCTGTAAGAGCTTCCCAAGCTGCTTCGAACTCGTCACGTCCATTTTCCTGTGTAACAAGAGTTCCATCAACCATCATTGTGATCTTCTCAGGCTTTTCTACATCTGTTTCAGCTTCTGCTGTTTCTTCAGTAGCTTCTGCCTCCTCTGTTGTCTCTGCTGTTTCCTCAGCAGCCTCTTCTGTTGTCTCTGTTGTTGTTTCTGTATTAGTAGAATCTGATGATCCACATGCTGTTAATACAGAAGCTGTCATTGTCAGAGCAAGAAGTGTTGATAATACTTTCTTTTTCATATAAACCCTCCTTAAATATGAAAGCTGTGTAATATTTTTGCGCTCCTCGTTTTCGTAAGCGCTTACACTTTACATTTACGACTTTACACTTTTACCAAAAATTAGACAAGAATCAATATTTGAACAGGGTGCAATTCTTTAACTCAAATTTTGCACATCCCTTATTTTACTGGGTTTGCGGGCCCTAATTTTATATTTACTTTTTTGAATAAACAGGTTGTATTACACACCATTTTTAGGTACAATAAACATGTTCTTAATATGATAATTTAGATAAATTGATATAGATTTTTTCTATTCCTGAAAAATTTTTCATTTTAAATTTCATGTTTTTTGAGCTCGGGGGGAAATTTAAAGAATTTTTGGGGTTAATGTAAAGTGATAAATTCATTTATAAATATATTCAAATCATTCAAGAATAAATCGAATGATAAAAACATATCTTTTATAAGGAAGATGGTACTCTCATACAGTATCATTTTAATAGTAATTCTTTTATTAGGAATATTCTTCTATTCAAGCAGTATCAGAACCATAGATAAAAGATTCTGGGAGCAGAATGAGACAACTCTTACGCAAACAGCATCTGATCTTAATTATACGCTTGAAATGATGGATGTCCTGTGTGGTCAGATTGGTACTTCTGCCGTTCATTCTCTTACTTATTATGTAACTAAACCGGATTCTTTCTATATGAGTGCATATAGTGCCCAAAAGGATCTGATATTGTATATGGCTACAGAGACTATTCTGCCTATTACAAACTACTATATATATTTGGAAAATACTGATTATATTCTCTCATCATCTCAGTTCATGAGTAATGACCTCTATTATAAATATGAGAGAAAATATAATATGGACATGTACGAGGACTGGTATCACCTTATGCATAACCGCAACAGATGTGGCACTTTTATTTCTACCAGGAAATATATTAACAGCGCATCACCATCCAGTTCCTTCATATATACACTTAACTTAAATGATTATGCTACTTATGAGACAAATTCCATGGTTGTATTTGAGATGGATGACAAAAAAATTGCATCTATCTTCTCAGATCTTGACTATCATGATTCAGGATTCCTTCTTATAACAGATAATGAAGGTACAACAATGTATTCTCAGAACATGAATGAAGATTTGGATACAACAGCAGTTACAGGTTTAAATTTTGATTCCTCAAATATTGTACCTGTCTCAATTAATGACCGTCGAATGAATGTAATAAGGTACACATCTGCCTATAATGACTGGAACTACTATCTCGTTCTTCCTAAGTCAGCAGCAATTGGTGCACTTGCTTCTTATCAGATAATTTACATTTTAATAATTCTTGCAGCTATTTTAATAAGCTTTGTTCTGATTTACATATTATCAATGAAGAATTCAGAGCCAATTATAGAATTAAATCATCAGCTGCTTGATATGGAAGTAGATAATTCTACTCTTAAGCAGGTAATTAACGATCAAAAACCTGTACTTCAGAATGCATATGCCAGAAGAGTCATGCTCGGACAGGTATATACCAATGAAGAGCTGGATTACATCAGAGATTATCTGGGATTCAAAGCAGAAAATACAAGATATAATGTTCTGTACATGGTCATTTATGATAACGAATATATCAACTCACCAGAGAGCGAAACCGCTTTTGCTGCTCCAATTGATGTAAGTGAGAACATTATAAGAGAAGCTTTTGCTTCCTATATAGGTACACCGCTTTATATCTTCAGTCCAGAAGAACGTTCCTATGCTGTTCTTCTAGACCTTAGTGATTACGAAGATGATGATAAGGCAACTCTTGCAATACAGGATAAGATTTTAAAGCTTCATAATCACCTGCTTGATAATTATTCAATCTGGTTATATGCAAGTCTTGGCAGACCTAAGAGTAACTTCATGAACTTATGGAGATCTTACGAACAGGCTGTAGAAGCTATAAATTATACTTCCAAGAACTACACATTTATACCACATGTGATGATCAAAAAGGAATCAAACGACTACTACTATCCTCAAGAGTTGTCACAGAAGTTGTATTCTTACATTATTCACGGTGTAAGTCAGCAGGTACATGAGATTTTCAAGATCATCAGAGTAGAAAATATAGAAAAGAGAACACTTCCTTTTAATCTGATGAACTTTTTATTCTCAGATATTAGAAATACTCTCTTCAAAGCAAGAAATGCAATCAAGCAGACGCCTGAAAATGCAGAAACATTTGAAGAAATTGACTCTCTGTTCGAACAAAAATTGTCCCTTATGGTTTGTAACGAGATAGCTCAGAAATTATGTGCGCTCTGTACTACAAATTCTAATGAGGAACAGCTGATAGTAAGTATTCAAAGATATATAGATGCAAATTACAAGGATCCATCTCTTGGACTTAATAAGATAAGCGAGAACTTCCAGATATCTGAAAGTTACTTCTCACATTTATTCAAGGAAGAAACAGGTATTAACTTCTCAACATATCTTGAATCTATCAGAATGAAAGAAAGTGAACGCCTGATTAAATCAGGAGAAGTCGAAAACATCTCAGATCTATATCTGGTAGTTGGTTATAATAACGCCAACTCATTCAGACGAGTATTTAAAAAGACTTTTGGTATTACTCCTGGTGCCATGCGTGATGCTGCAAAATAAATAATAATGTAGAAAAAAATAAAATAAGAAATAAAAATTGCCGTCAATATCAAATAAAATGATATTGGCGGCTTTCTTTATTATTATCCCAATATTTATAACTCATAAACCTTAAGTTCACAGTTTTTAATTCCATAAGCAGAATATTCATCGTTGGTCATGTCATTAAAATAAGACTGAACCACACGGGCAATTCCATTATGGGCTACAAGTAGATAAGTTGTATCTTTGTCATTTTTTATTTCATCAAGTAGATTATAAATACGCTGTGCAAGATGCAGCATTGTTTCTCCTGACTCAAAATGATTTATAAAGCTCTTTTTGGCTTCCTGGAATTCTGTTCCATTTCTTGGAGTTGATTCGTATTTACCAAAGTTCTGCTCAGTAAGACGGACTTCTTCTGCCGCCTCTATTCCTGTAACTTCAGAAATTATAAGTGCTGTATCTTTTGCTCTCATTAGTGGTGAGTACAAAATTTTATCTATATGAATATTCTCTTTTACTATCAGTTCAGCAAGTTCTCTTGCCTGCTGTCTTCCAAGATCAGTAAGTGCAATATCTGTTGCTCCGCAGATTTTGTTCTCAACATTCCATATGGTCTGTCCATGTCTTGTAAAATATAATTTCATAATTATCTCCATTTGCTATTATTGTGTTCAGACTCGCAAATTATAGCATGAATACTACCTTCTAACAACATAAGAGCAAAAAACATAGAAATTGATATTTTTATTTTGGTAATGATTACCAATTATCAAATCTCCCAAATCATCCGAATTATAATATGTGTGAAGATACCATATCTGCTTAGGGATAAGCAAAAAAGAAGCTGCGAATAAAATCGCAGCCTCTTTTTTGCCATCTGGCCAGCGCCATTATACTAATCGCCCAAAACTTCCCACGCCCCGGAAGGAGATGAAACAGTCATCTACGCGCTTTTTCACCGAAATGAAGGGCACAGGGTATTCCCCAATATGCCGTGTGTCACATGTCTGAGGGTCCGTGCTTAGGAGTAGTCCACATACCGCCCTCTCCTTCAGGTAAGACTTTTCTAGTTGTTCTAAATGCCGCGCTCCGCTTCTGGACAAGCATGCCTCCCAGTAAAACTCGCAGGACGCGCTACTAAGTTCAACTGGTTAATATTCACTACGGTGCTCCGCACCTACAACAAAAAGACATGAATCCCCGAGCTAGCTCGGGAGTTCATGTCTTT
>CAMJFD010000129.1 GCA_946404845.1 uncultured Butyrivibrio sp.
CAACAGTTTCATTCTCCAGATATACATAACAATCTCCATTGGAATATTGTAAAACATAATCTTTGTCTAAATCTACAACATATGTATCAGCCTTTCCTTCTACTATCTCATCTCTAGTCGGTTGAAATGCAGCTTGAAAATAAAAGACATATGAAGAAATAAACAATACTATACATATACCAAATAGTAGTAATTCTTTTTTGATATCTTCCTTCTGACTATATCTGGCTACTTTCTTGAAGCGTTCCTGCAAATACATGTCCTTTGCAGCAACCATTCCAAGACTATTAACAAGTTCATTTCCTTTACTATCTGTATTTGTATCATACGAGTCTCTGATCAACTTATTAAGCGTTGTTAAATATGACCTCCGTCCCTCTTTGTCCATGTTTTGGGTGACACAGGCATCACATCTTATCTCTATCGACTGCTCTAATTCCTGTCTAAGTAGATATATAATTGGATTCCAGAAAAAAAAACACTCTGCTATATTTACTAATAATATACGATAATAATCATTATTCTTGATATGCATACATTCGTGTCTAAAAATATTCTCTAAATCTATATCTGAATAATTCCCACACTTGTTATTAGGCATAATAACAAGTCTATACCTTCCGCCTATGCTAAGAGGACTACTGATACCGTTTATACTAACAAGACTTATTGTCTCATTCATATTCAGTTCATGTAACACTCTATCAAAAATATTGCATACTTTTATATCATTTACTCTTGAATATTTATCAGAGATATTACCATAAGCTCTAACAAGCTTAATAAGCTTATATATTACAATTATGAAATATATTATTCCTATAACATAAAACAGATAAAACCTTATATTAAAGAATCTGAATTCCTTTAAGCATAGTAAATCTATAATTGGATTTATTACCGGGAAATCAACAAGCACTTGATATGGTAAAATAAAAAAGGATAATAATCTGATTACACAGCATAGATACAAGCTCATAATTATAAATACATTTATATTAGACTCTTTTAAAAACAATCTTTTGCCTATAAATATTATGCCAAAAATAATCGAACTCCATAAAAAATTCATTAGAGGCACATTAAATAAATCTGTTTGATCAGGCTCCATCAAGTGAAAAAACGTCAAGTACATATTTATTCCTTTAATCATCCATGTTGTCTATTATATTTTGAAGATTATCAAGTAATTTCTTTCTGTCTTTTTTACTTGTTTTATTACGTTTAAACATTGCAAGTGCTATTCTGTCTAATGATGTTATGTCTATTCCCTCATATTCAAGTAGAAATGCGGCATATTCCTCTCTTGTCATAGACGGCCTATATTTACGAGCATATTGTGTTTTATTCTGCTCAAGTCCAGTTACTACTAATAACTCTTTTTCAAGCAATCCATTTACTGTTCTAAACACTCCTAATCTATTCCATTCGCCTGGATATTCTCTTTCCAACACTTCCAAGATTTCCATAGTTGTATAATCAGAATCTTTGTCCCAAAAAACATCCAGGATTGCTTTCTCCTTATCATTTGCAATCTTATTTTTCATAAGCATAATCTCCTAATCTCTTTAATATATTTCTTACTATATCTATAATACCATTTAATAAAATTTATATCTATCTCTGATAATAATATTTTCGTAAGCTATTTGTATCTAATTATGATATTTGTATTGACATTAGATATATATTTGTATATTTTAATATTAAAAATAAAAGGAGGTACTAACTATGAAAGTACAATTATTTATATCATTAACAGCTTTTTTACTAATATTTAATGTAGGTATTGTAAAAGCTAAAGTAACAAATAAAAATATCTATATTCAACCAAACAAAGTATGGTCAGCAGATTATGATTGTACTGATTCAAGATCTGGAAAGTATGAATCAGTATCAAGTAGACTCATATCAGTTAAACCTGATAATAATTCGTCAGATAATATGCATAAAGTTCAAGTACAAGTAACTAACAGCTACGACCATGTTATAGGAAAAACTAGTCCTAAACTTGTAGAGCAAAGTAAAAATTCTACAAAAATAGTTATACAAGAAGGTTATAAAGATGTAAAACGCGTCGGTTTTGAATTTAGAGGTTGCTCAAAAAAAGCAGCCTATGCCATTGTTGATTACAATGGCAGATAAATTTGATAATGCTCACATTCTAAATATAAGTTGGTGACAAATGTTTTACTCACTTTTAAATCATTAGTTGATTTCATCTCTTACAGTATTAGGAAAATAAACAAGATGATAGTTAATGTACTATCATCTTGTTCTAGGAGACATACATAATTGAAAATACATAATCAAATTACTTTTTTACTCAAACAGCCTGAATCCAAAATAACTTTTATACTTATAATGCTGTTTGTATTAACTAATTACATCGGAAATGTCATTGCCTTCAGCGGTTTGGATATAGCAGAGTCATATAGATTTATTAAACTTATAACTAACAGTTTCAGTAACACAAATGATTCAGCAGATATACTTATTCTGTTTAATTCTATATACCCTCTTTTGGTAACACTGCCTGCCGGACTTTCAATTATCAAAGAGCAGCAATCCCATGAAAACGTATATATTATTTCAAGAATAGGCAAGAACAAATATTATCTTAATCATATTATTTCTTGTTTTATAACAACATCTATAATCTTTTTTATTCCTTTTTTTATAGAAATAATATACACCGTTCTATCATTCCCACTTGATTCGAGTCTTGATCCTATGGAGGTATTATTATATACAACAGAATATAATGATTTAATATCTAAGCATCTTTTTTATGAATTTTATTCCATTCACCCAATTCTATACGCTATTGCTGCAGAATTGTGGTTTGCCTTATATTCAGGCTTAATGGGAACACTTTCACTTATATTCTCTATGATTTTTAAATATAAATACAGAGCTCAAGTTTTTATTCCTGTATTTTTGTTTTTACACATAACAACTATTATGGATTATGTTCTGGATGGACAAGGAACATATATATGGTATGAATATGTTTATCCTTTTACAGAATGCGATAAAAACTACTATTATGCCTTTACTATCTTAATATTAACTATAATCTTCATCATAACAAGTTTCTTAATAGTGAGAAAAAAGGATATACTTTCATGAATAATATAAATTATAAACGATCTATTGTAAGTGCATTTTTTACTGCAATGTATCTATTTATCATAGAATTAAACTTTAATGACAACAGACTCCTACTAGCTAATCTGATTGGCCAATTAAGCGGTGCTTATGGTGAAATTCCAGTAGGCTTTAGTGCTGTAGAATTAATGGAGCTTAGCAGAACATTTTTTCCATCGTTCATTGTTATTTTGATGTGGGGGAATGATCTATACAGTCTATTCTGTACTGCAAGTGTCTATATTTTTTCCAGATGTAATAATAAAACCAGATGGTTTAAAAAGTCTATTTATATTTTATTAACCGAAATAGTTATATATGAGATTTTATACACAAGTATTATAGTACTAGTCTCGTCTTTAATATATTATATCAAGTTTGATCTTGGCGGAATTATAATGTGGATATATCATATCTTGTTACATTCAATGTGGATTTGTATATGTGTTCTTGGTATCAACATAATATCCGTTTATTATGGAAGTACATATTCATATATATGTGTCTATGGTATACAAGGACTATTATTTACGCTCATTGCCATATCTTACGAATTGGTAAATGTATTAGGTTCTAATATCTCTAATATGATTATCAGATTAAATCCTATCTCGTGTATTATACTATGCTGGCATAACTGGGACAAATACTATGTTTTTTATGACCTATATGAAATACAGGCTTTAAAACCATTTTGCTCATTATTATATCTACTTGCACTGACTATAATAACAATTTATTGGAGTTATAAAAAACTTATAACCAAAGATATAATTTATAACAGCATTGAGGAGAATACATAATGAAATTAAAAGCACAGAGTATTACCAAAAAAATCAATAATAAAATCATTCTTGATAACATAAGTTTGACTTTTTATAGTGGCAAAATATATGGAATATGGGGCCGAAACGGATCTGGCAAAACTATGTTGTTCAGAGCATTATCTGGCCTTATGGGTATAGATTCCGGAGAAATACTGCTAGATGGTAAATTATTAAAAAAAGATTTTGATGTACTACCTAATTTAGGAATAACTCTGGAACACGCACAGTTATATCCTGGAATGACAGGAATAGAAAATTTACGATATCTAGCTAGCATTAACAACAAAATAGATAATGATATAATTGCAGAAACAATTAAACGTGTAGGATTAAATCCTAATGATAAAAGAACGTATAATAAATATTCTCTTGGTATGAAGCAAAGACTTGCTATAGCTCAGGCAATCATGGAGAGTCCTGATATTATAATGCTCGACGAACCTACAAATGGTATCGATGAAAACGGGCTTGTAGTTATAAGAAACATCATATTAGAAGAGAAAAAGAGAGGCGCCTTAATTCTGCTTGCAAGTCATAACAAAGATGATATTAGTCTATTATCTGATGAAGTAATAGAACTCGCAAATGGTAGAGTTATAGCAGGGGATAACAATGAAAAGGATTGACATATTATTAAGAATAACTATTTTAGCTACTGCTGTAGCCCTTATAATAGGCGTATATCAAAAAAGGACTTATACAAACTATGCGCAAGACGGATATCCAGACAATATTCTAGTTGCTGGTCTTAATGATGGTCTAAGTGATATTACATTTGCAAAGGATAACTTCTCAAATGCACCTATTATTGTAAGAGTTAAGGTACTTGAACCCATAGAATACATTGGCGGAGTAGGAAGGCAACTTGTAGAAATAGAGCAAAACTATACTTCAAATATAATTCCTGACGGAAATAGTATTTACATATGCTCGTTGAATTGGGGAATAACCAGAGTTGGTGATGATAAAATTCCGGCACTTTCAAGACATTTTATAAACCTACTGAATGTAGATGAAGAATATCTGATATTTCTAGATCATGAAGTATCATCTCCTGGAGCAACCGGTATCACATATCAATTATATGCGGATGACTCTTGGATTGCTCCAGTTATTTCATATAGTGAACATACTAATAAACTTGTCGTTCCCTGCTTGAACGATGAAAGTACATATGGATTATACAAAGATGTTTGGGAAAATGAATTTTTTGCAACCTCACAAGAAGTATTAGATGCATTCATAGACATGAAAGAATACTATATTAATAAGTATCCTAAATATGTAAAAAAGAAGCATTTGTAGTGTTGAAAAAAGATTGTGATAATAACTCCTCCGATATAGCCAATTTGCTAAATAGTATTATAATAAAGGCTGCAGATTGTTCTGCAGCCTTTAAAGTGCTCTAATGGCACGTGATTTAGTTTTCTACTGGTTCTTTCATCTTGTCTGAATAGTGGTGTGCATCCTCCAGCATCATGTCCTTGACTTTCATCAGACGGATTTGAGTACTACGCTCATTTTCATCAAGTTTCATTGAGATATCCTTGATGTTCTTCTGATAGTTAGGAATCATTACATGCTCAAGGGCATTTACTCTACGCCTTGTCTTCTCAATTTCTGCGGCCATCAGCTGACAGGATTTCTCAATCTCAGCGAGCTTGAGCATATCCTGCTGCAGTTCAGACAGACTCTTAACTGCGTCATCCAGGTCACTTGATGTAAATGCAAAACCGTATGAGTAAATATCATTAGCATCAGAGGTGCGCGCCTGTATATCAAACTGTGGGATGTTAACACTCATGACGTTCTTGGTAGATACGTCTATGGAAACTTCCTGCTTGGATGCCATGAAGGCAACCTCTACAGCCTCAGATGACATGGTAGAGCGGGCCAGAACAAAGTTCTTGTTAGCTTCATTAAGACCAGCCTCAACCTTTTCTCTGAGAGCCTTGTTCTCACGAACAAGATCCAGGAATTCTCGCATGAGCTCATCTCGTTTATCCTTTAATAATTTATGTCCCCTGGTAGCCGTAGCCAGCTTAGATTTTTGTCTGGTCAGCTCCATTCGGGTAGGATTAACTGTAGGCATACGCTTGTCCTTTCATCAATTCTTGTTGTAGTACTTATCCAGATACTCATCTCTAATACGTTTCAGCTCACTTCTAGGCAGGATTCTGAGTAGATCCCAACCAATCTCAAGAGTCTCTTCGATACTACGGTCGGTACGATAACCCTGAGATACATAAGTAGCTTCAAACTCATCAGCAAACTTAGCATATAACTTATCCATATCACTAAGAGCAGCTTCACCAAGGATAACCATAAGTTCCTTAGCATCCTTACCTCTTGAATAAGCAGCGAATAACTGGTTCATTGTATTAGCATGATCTTCACGAGTCTTGCCTTCACCGATACCTTTATCTTTCAGACGGGACAGTGATGGTAGTACATCGATAGGTGGCTGAACACCCTTACGATATAGATCACGAGACAGGATGATCTGTCCCTCTGTGATATATCCTGTAAGGTCAGGGATTGGGTGAGTCTTATCATCTTCAGGCATGGACAGGATAGGAATCATAGTGATTGAACCTGGCTTACCTTTCTGACGACCAGCACGCTCATACATTGTAGCAAGGTCAGTGTACATGTAACCTGGATATCCACGACGTCCAGGAACTTCCTTACGGGCTGCGGAGATCTCACGAAGAGCATCAGCGTAGTTAGTAATATCAGTCATGATTACAAGTACGTGCATACCTTTTTCGAATGCAAGGAATTCAGCAGCTGTAAGAGCCATACGAGGAGTAGAGATACGCTCTACAGCAGGGTCATTAGCGAGGTTCATGAACATTACTGCTCTGTCAATGGCACCTGTTTCCTTGAATGATTCTACAAAGAAGTTTGATTCTTCGAATGTGATACCCATGGCTGCAAATACAACGGCGAATGGCTCATCTGTTCCACGAACCTTGGCCTGACGTGCAATCTGAGCTGCCAACTGAGCATGAGGAAGACCTGATGCAGAGAAAATAGGCAGTTTCTGACCACGAACCAATGTATTCAGACCATCAATTGCAGATACACCTGTCTGAATGAATTCCTCAGGATATGCTCTTGCGGCTGGGTTCATAGGAAGACCATTAATGTCTCTTCTTTCTTCTGGTAAAATATCTGGACCACCATCGATAGGTCTTCCAAGTCCGTCGAAGACACGAGAGAGCATATCTTCTGATACACCCAGCTCCATTGATCTTCCAAGGAATCTTACCTTACTGCTCTCAAGGTTAATACCTGTACTTGCTTCGAACAGCTGTACAAGGGCATTACCATCATCAATTTCCAGAACACGGCAACGACGTCTTTCGCCGCTTGCCAGTTCGATTTCACCGAGTTCATCGTATGCGACATTTTCTACGCCACGTACGAGCATTAGAGGACCGGCAACCTCCTGAATGGTTCTATACTCTTTTGGCATTTAGAAGTCCTCCTTTACTGAAGCAATATCATCAGCTTCCTGCATAAGCTTAGTCTCGATTTCTTTAAATCTCTCATCAACCTTATCTTCTGCAGTATATTTGAAACGACCGATTGCTTCACGAATGTCCATAGCGATCAGTTTATTTATATTTGCACCCTTTTCAAGTGCCTGTGTACAAATATCATAGAATGACAGAACCAGCTTCATCAGCATATACTGCTTGTGAAGTGATGTATAAGTATCTTCATCCATGAAAGCGTTCTGCTGTAGCAAATCTTCTCGAACAGATCTGGCAGCCTCAATCTTAAGTCTGTCAGGAGCACTAAGAGCATCTTCACCAATCAGCTGAACCATTTCGAGCAGTTGTGACTCATCCTGCAACAGCAGCATTACGCGGCCTTTGAGCTCTGTCCAGTCATCAGCAACATTTTTATCAAACCAAGAATTCATTGCATCATACAGAGAGTAACTTTCAAGCCAGTTGATAGCTGGGAAGTGTCTCTTATAAGCAAGGTCTGAATCCAGTCTCCAGAATACCTTAACGATACGCAGTGTAGCCTGTGTAACAGGTTCTGAAATATCACCACCGGCAGGAGATACGGCACCGATAACTGAAAGTGATCCGTCCTTGTCCTCACTACCAAGTACCTTAACGTGTCCGGCACGTTCATAGAACTGAGCAAGACGAGAACCAAGATAAGCAGGATAACCTTCTTCACCAGGCATCTCTTCAAGTCGACCAGACATTTCACGAAGAGCCTCAGCCCAACGTGATGTTGAGTCAGCCATGAGGGCTACTGAATAACCCATGTCACGGAAATATTCAGCAATTGTAATACCTGTATAGATACTTGCTTCACGGGCAGCAACAGGCATATCAGATGTATTGGCAATCAGAACAGTTCTTTCCATCAGAGAATGTCCTGTCTTAGGATCCTTCAGTTCTGGGAACTCGTTCAGAACGTCTGTCATCTCGTTTCCACGCTCACCACAACCGATGTATACAACGATATCAGCTTCAGCCCACTTAGCCAGCTGGTGCTGTACGACTGTTTTACCTGAACCGAAAGGTCCTGGAACAGCAGCTACACCGCCCTTAGCGATAGGGAAAAGAGTATCAATAATTCTCTGACCTGTGATAAGAGGAGTATCAGGTGACATCTTCTGCTTGTATGGACGCTCTTTACGAACAGGCCATTTCTGCATAAGACCGATATCCTTTTTCTCACCAGATTCTGTAGTAACAGATGCGATACTGTCTGTGATTGTATAATCGCCTTCTGCGATAGAAGCGAGTGTACCGTCAGAACCTACTGGAACCATGATCTTCTGTGTTACGATAGGTGTTTCCTGAACAGTACCGATTACATCACCGGCTACAACCTTGTCACCAACATTTTTGCATGGAACGAAGTGCCAAACCTTGTCTCTCTTAAGAGAAGGGACTTCAACACCTCTCTGCAGCAGGTTACCGCCTGTAACCTTCATGATGTCATCCAGAGGTCTCTGAATACCATCATAGATACTGCCTATAAGACCAGGTCCGAGTTCAACTGACATAGGTACGCCGGTTGATTCAACAGGTGCTCCAGGAGCAAGACCTGATGTTTCCTCATATACCTGGATGGAGGCCTCATCACCATGCATCTCGATGATTTCTCCGATCAAACGCTGATCACTAACACGAACAACGTCGAACATATTTGCGTCGCCCATTCCTCTCGCAATAACAAGAGGACCGGCAATTTTCTTTATTGTTCCTGTACTCATTATTTGCTCCAATCTTAACTAATTTTTTCTTTTCGGTTAATTGTTTCCAAAAATAATATCTGATCCAACAGCCTGCTCAACAGACTTTTTAACTGCATTTATGCCCTTACCTGTGTTACCGGAAACGCCAGGAATCAGGATGATTGCAGGGAGCATTCTATCACGGTAATGCTCGATTTCAGCTGTGAGGTTATCGGCAAGTGCTTCTGTAATATAGATTACAGCATAATCATTTTCGGCCAGTTCTCGGAGCTTTTTACCAGCAGCTACTGGGTCTGTAAAAGGATATGTGTCCATTCCCAGAGCCGCGAATCCGTAGATACTGTCTGTATCGCCCATAACGGCTATCTTGTAATTAGACATACATTTCCCTTACCCTTTCCCTGACTGATTCATCAGACAGATGATTTAGCTTGCCAGATAATATAATTCTGACTGACTTGATTTCGTTCTCTCGAGCCAGAATATAAGCTGCAAGTGGTCCAATAGATTCAGGATTGTGAATCTGTGGCCTTATGCTTCTGATGATACGGTTGTCACACCATCTCTCAAAAGCTGAAGGAGATTTTTTAATCTCCGGTATAGCATCTGCATAAACAGTACGATCAAGATAATTGTAGATGGCATCAAGGTCATCTACGGCAGCGGCTGCAAGGTCATTAATATCAAGTGTGTCACAAGGTGCAAGAGATCTTTCGAGGAATTTTTTGTCCTTGCCAGTTCTGTTTGC
>CAMJFD010000130.1 GCA_946404845.1 uncultured Butyrivibrio sp.
TGTAACAAGAACGCCAAATATCAAAAAGAATATTATTATACTTACGATCATTAATTATCCTCGCTGTCTACGACCTTTAAAGCATTGCTTCAAAAATCCTACATTTTGCTATTAATACTACCATGCAATCATTTATCTTGAAAGAAAATCGTATGTCTCTTTTTCTGCCATAAGAATCTCTTCTACATTAGGATTTTCAATCTTTTTATGATTATCCATTGCCCCCTGTATCATATCATAAATCTCAAGGAATCTAATTTTATTATTAAGGAACATCTTAACAGCCATTTCATTAGCAGCATTAAATACAGTCGGCATACTGCCACCTATTCTGGCACTTTCAAATGCAAGGGCAAGTCCCTTAAATGTATCAGTGTCAGGATCTTCAAATGTTATCTGTCCAAGTTTGGCAAAGTCAAGTCTTTCTTCCTTCATAGGCATTCTGTCTGGATAAAAAAGAGCATACTGAATAGGTAGTTTCATATCAGGGATTCCAAGCTGTGCCATAACTGCTCCATCTACAAACTGTACCATAGAATGAATTATACTCTGTGGCTGTACTACAACCTGAATCTGATCAAGATCTGCATCAAAGAGCCATTTAGCTTCCATTACTTCAAGACCTTTATTTACAAGTGATGCTGAATCGATTGTTACCTTTGGTCCCATATCCCAGTTAGGATGCTTAAGAGCATCTGCAGCTGTCATATTCTCAAGATCACTTCTCTTCTTACCTCTAAATGGTCCGCCTGAAGCTGTAAGGAGAATCTTCTCCATCTTCCTTCTAGGTTCTCCATTAAGAGACTGGAATATTGCGCTGTGCTCACTATCAACAGGTAATATCTGAACACCCATCTTCTGTGCAAGTGGCATAATAATATGTCCGGCACATACAAGTGTCTCTTTATTGGCAAGGGCAATATCTTTACCACTTTCAATTGCAGCAATTGTAGGACGGATACCTATCATACCAACAACTGCTGTCAGTACAGTATCAGCCTCTTTACATGTAGCAATTTCAATCACACCATCCATGCCTTCAAGGACCTTAACTGGAACATCTGCAACTCTCACTTTAAGTTCCTTAGCTGCTTCTGCATCGAACATGCATGCATATTTTGGTTCAAATTCTCTTATCTGCTTTTCAATAAGATCTACATTTTTATTAGCTGCAAGGCCTACAACCTCTAGATCATCTCTATTTTCTCTTACAACATCAAGTGTCTGAGTTCCAATTGATCCTGTAGAACCCAGTAAAGCAATTTTTCTACCCATTTCTATATTCCTTCCAATATACAAACTCGTCCCTAAGGCATCCGTACATAACAAGAACTCACATATACAAAGCGCCAAAGGGACGTTTTCTATCAATTATTATAATAATACTACCGCTAAAAAGTATATCATTGGTGAGACAAAAATAACACTGTCAAATCTGTCCATTATTCCACCATGACCTGGAATAAATGTTCCATAATCTTTTATATCATGATCTCTCTTAATACCTGATGCAGTCAGATCTCCCAGCTGAGAGATTATACTTGCAATAAATGTTATTATCATAAATGCAATTATATAGCTGCTATCATTTGTAACATATCTTGAATAGATATATCCAAATACTGCTCCAACAACAACTGATCCAATAACACCACCTATTGCACCTTCTACGGTTTTCTTAGGAGATAATTTTGGTGTCATTTTATGTTTGCCAAGTGTGCTTCCTGCAAAATAAGCACATGTATCACATACCCATGCAATAAATGGAACCCATACAAGGAATTGTCCATTTTCCATAATTCTCAGCAGATATATAAAAGATAACATTACAGGAGCATAGATAAATGAAAAAACAGTATATGCAGCTTGTGATGCTTTGTATTTGGGAAAACTAAATACATAAGCTATCATTACTGCAAAAAATACAAGCATTATAGCAAGTATATATAATCTGTAATCACCACTGACCATAACGAGGATATAGTGAATTATAATTCCGCAATATCCCATTATTTCCAATATATTTAATTTTTTAGAACCCTTATCATGAACATCAAAAGCATTTAGGAGCTCAGAATAACCGATAATCGAAACAATTAAGAGTGCTGCTCCCAGTACATATCCTCCTAGTGACAGAAATAATGCCAACAAGACAACAAGTACAGCACCGCTTATTACTCTAGTTTTCAAATCATTTTTCTCCCATGGTTATTTTACTGATATATATTATATAATCAGTTTTTTAATCCTCCAAACTTACGAGTCCTACCTGCATAAGACTCAACAGCCATTCGCAATTGATTCTCATCAAAATCAGGCCAGCATACATCTGTATAATAGAACTCTGTATATGCACACTGCCATAACAGATAGTTAGATATTCTCTGTTCACCACAAGTTCTGATCATAAGATCAGGATCTGGAAGATCTGCTGTATCAAGTTCAGATGAAATCATCTCTTCTGTAATATCTTCTGGATTAAATTCGCCGTCTTTACATCTTGCAGCAATCTTTCTAACCGCTCTTGTAATTTCATCCCTACTACCATAGTTAATAGCTATTGTGAACTGAAGTCCAGTATTAACTGCTGTTGCATCCTCAAGTTCCTTAATAGCAGCCTGTATATCATCAGACAGTTTGCTACGTTCACCAATAACTCTACATCTTACATTATTCTTCATAGACTTCTTGATACTTGACTTAAGATACTGTCTCAGAATAGTCATAAGTGCAGAAACTTCAGTTTCTGGTCTGTTCCAGTTCTCAGTTGAGAACGCATAAACTGTCAAATATTTAATTCCCATATCTCTGGCAATTTCAAGAATGTCCTCAACAGCCTTTGCACCCTGCATATGACCATAATTACGTGGCATTCCTTTTGCCTTTGCCCATCTTCCATTTCCATCAAGTATAATAGCTACATGAGCCGGGACCTTATTTTCAATATCCATAATTTTCCTCAATTCAATAATTATTACTACTTATAAAAGCCCCGATGGCGCTTAACCATCGGAGGCTCTTTTATTAGATACTCATTATTTCTTTTGTCTTTGCTTCGATAGCAACATCTATATCTTTGATATATTTGTCTGTTACTTTCTGAAGTTCTTCTTCAAGTTCCTTGATTTCATCTTCTGAAACCTCTGTGCCCTTAAGCTTCTTGAAAGAATCATTTCCATCACGTCTTACATTACGAACTGCAACCTTAGCATCTTCGCCTTTTTTCTTAACATCTTTGGCCAGCTGTTTTCTGCGTTCCTCTGTAAGTTCTGGGAATACAAGTCTTATTACATTTCCGTCATTACTTGGTGTAATACCAAGATCTGACATCATAAGAGCTTTTTCTATATCCTTGATAAGTGTCTTATCCCATGGAGCAATCTGAATAATTCTTGCTTCCGGAACTGAAACATTACCTACCTGCTGGATAGGTGTTGGTGTTCCATAATAATCAACCTTTATCTTATCAAGTACATGTGGATTTGCTCTACCAGCTCTGATAGATGCAAGATCCTCTTCTAAAAAGTCAAAAGACTTTTTCATTTTGTTGTCAAATTCTTTAACCTTTTCGTTCATTCCATATCCTCCTGCGAAACCTTTTTTCACATATATTAGTCTACTGTTACAGTAGTTCCATTGAAATCGCCTGTTGCGGCCTTAACAATACTATTCTCTTCCTGAAGAGCAAATACTCTAAGTGGAATCTTATTGTCTCTGACCATAATTGATGCAGTCATATCAATTACCTGCAGATTCTGTGCTATTACATCTTCAATAGATAAAGTATCATATCTCTTAGCATCAGGATTCTTTGCAGGATCACTATCATAAACACCATCAATTGCTTTTGCAAGAAGTATAACATCTGCTTCTACTTCAATTGCTCTAAGTGCAACTCCAGTATCTGTTGAGAAATAAGGATGACCTGTACCACCAGCAAAGAATACAACCATATTATGAGCAAAATATTTATTGGCCCTGTCTTTGGAAAAAAGCTTTGTAAATGAGCCACACTCAAATGGTGTAAGAATGTTTGTATTCATTCCTTCACTTCTGAATATTTCTGATACATAAATACAGTTCATTACTGTAGCAAGCATTCCTATCTGATCAGCCTTAACTCTGTCGATATTCTCGCTTGTACGGCCTCTCCAGAAATTACCACCACCGATAACAATACCAACTTCTGTACCATTATCTACGAGCTGCTTTACCTGCAGTGCAACCTTTCTGACAGTTTCTTCATCAAATCCTGTCTTTTTATCGCCCGCAAGAGCTTCTCCACTAAGTTTCAATAAAATTCTCATGTTATTATCCTTTTTGTTTATTTATTTCTTTAAACCATCAAAAAATGCTGATGGATTAACTTCTGCATATGACTGTGAGCACATACCTTCAATAACAGCACCATTATTGATCTGTACTGACTGAGATTTGATGTTACCCATTACAATAGCAGTTGTATCAAGAACAACTGGTCCATGAACATCGATGTCACCCTTTACAGCACCAGCAATGACTGCGCTTGTAGCATAGATATTACCAATAACTACTGTGCTCTGTCCAACCTTAACTGAACCCTGGCTCTTAACTTCACCAGTAATTCTTGCTGCATCTGCATAGATTTCAGCAGCTGTTGAATCACCTTCAATTTCACCAGAAACATTTAACTTTCCGAGTGCTACTACATTACCTACAACCTTACCTACGAGGTCAAGAGAACCTGTTGTCTCCAAATCTCCGTTAATTACCATTCCCTCTGTGATGCTTGCAACTTCATCTGTTGGTGTTTTCTGATCAATTGACATATTTACTTTTCCCCCATTGTCTGTATTTTCTGAATATGTATATGATGATGCTTCACTATTCTGTACTGAATTAAGTGTTTCGTCAAGCATAGCTTGTGGATCAAGCCTCTCATCATCCTTAGGTGCCTCAGCCTCCTGCTCTTCTACTGACGCTTGCAGAGTCTCCATTGCGCTATGAACAGGTTCTTCTACTACCTTATCCTCTGTCATATCCTCTACAGGCGCTTTATCAGCAGTCTGCTCTGTCTTCTGTACCGAGCCTGTAAGCTCAGAAACCACATTCGCAGCCTCCTCTTTCTCACTATCCTGCGCTTCATCAAGCTTTGCATCTAAACTTATATCATCAAGATTATTTAGCATGCTATCCAGATCGATTTTCTTATCTCCCTCATCTGCGTTTGCAACCGCATTTTCAGAAGACTGATCTGCGTCAAGTTTCTGCGCATCATCGGCCATATCTTCTGGCACTAACGTATTCACCGCCTGAGACAGGTCGCTTTTCAGCTCTGAAAAAAATCCCATTTTTGCAATCCTCCATTCACTTTTTTCATTTGTTTATGATATGTTGAACCGGTAACGTATCTTCTGTTATCGGTACTATCACTGTGTTATCCATAGCCTGCACCCCCTCTATTATCTCCGGCAGTGCTTCTACTGTTGCTTTTTTATCTGATGCATCATGCATCAAAACCACGGAATGTTGGAATCTTCCAACATTGTTTAAAACATTAGAAACAATAACATCTTTGGTTACACCGTCTTTATCATCTCCACTGGCAACATTCCAGTCAAAATAAACAATATTTTCTTTGGAGAGGTAATCGGTGAACACATTCATACCCAAATTACTTACTGTGTTAGAACTCCCCCCTGGGAATCTATACAACCTTGTCCAAGTTCCAGTCGTCTCATATAGATAAGTCTGGAGCTTGTGCATATCTGTCTGAAAACTATCAAGCGAATCATATATCTCTTCATATTTGTGACTGTAGGAATGCATACCAAGCGTATGTCCTTCATTCACAATTCTGTTATACATTTCACTATAGTTATCACCAGGCTTTCCACAGACAAAAAATGTAGCCTTGACTTCATAGAACTCTAGAATATCAAGTATTTCATCCGTTGAGCTGCTTGGGCCATCATCAAATGTAAGATACACTCTTCTGACTCCGTCATCTTCACCCTCAGGTGTATTAACATCCTCTTCAGAGACAACTGCTGATTCTCCATCTCTTGCATCCTGTTCCTCCTGCGATAACTCTCTGGAAGCTTCAGTACTTGCAATATTATCAGCATTATCAGTATCTTCAGTATTATCATCTGACACATAAGATTCACTTTCTGATTCCACATGGATTCCAAAGTGCTCCTTGTACCATGTAAGATCTTCCCTGGTCCTCTCATATTCAGTACTCAGACGATCAAATCTGACAGCCAGAATTACACAAATGCATATTGGTATCATAACTGCCGCCGCAATAGTCAAAAGTATTAAATTTCTAAGTCTTCTAATTCTCCTGCTACGATCAGCGCCAGAATTTTGTTCCTCCAAATTTGCCATATTGTGCTTTTCCCCCAGTTGTAGCTCAGAAAATAGTATACCACATATAATATGTAAATTAAAATATGAAATTTGGTAGATAAATCGATAAGATATTTGTTTTTATTGCATATATCCGCTCATCATGCAGCCCCCTGCTGCTCCGCTTTTCAAAATTAAATCGAGATTTTTCCCAGTAATTCCGCCTATTCCATAGACTGGAATCGTCACAGAACTTGCCACTTCTTGCAGAAAAGGAAGTCCCCTTCCAGGAATATTTTTTTTACAATCCGTATCAAAAATATGTCCTGCTATAATATACGATGAACCGTTTGCCTCAGCTTCTACCGCTTCTTCTACGCTGTGACATGATACTCCAATCATATCAAAACTTTTTTTGATATCCTCGGAAAGCATACGCAAAAGGGGCATAGGCAAATGTATCTGCCTCACCCCCTGCTGAACAGCTGTGTCTATAAATGTATGATAAATACATATTACGCCCATCTCATCACATATAGCCTTAACCTTAACTGATAACCGCGCATATTCCTCTTCAGTAAGATCCTTTTCCCTTAGGATAATAGCCTTAGGCTTTTTAGATGCAACATCTCTTATCTTTTCAAGAAAATCTCCCTTACACAGATTCCTGTTAGTTATGCATATCATTTGGCTGTTATAATCATATTCATTCATAATATTTTGCCATCTATCATATCCATATGATCAGACATACAGATAATCATTCAGAACAGGCTGAAGGCCTTCAGATTCGATATTGTCATACATAATATCAAGACTTCTGCTGTCGCTTATTTCAAACTGTTCATCTCCAACAGCCTCTTCTTCCTTTCCTTTGTATTTTTTCTCATGATCACCAATTCCTGTGGATACACCTGCAGAAACCTTGGTAGCAGCTATTTTGACAATACCATTTCTAAATTCTCTTGTTTCTCTTGAACTTACGGTTATTCCAACAAAAGGTAGGAATATTCTGTATGCGCATATTATCTGACACAGCTGCTTCTCATGTACATCTTGCGGATTGATGCTGGCATTATTAACTATTGGTCTGAGTCTTGGACATGAAAGTGACATTTCAGCCTGAGGATATTTCCTCTGAAGAAAATATGCATGAAGTGCTGTAGCAAGAGCATCCTTCCTAAAGTCGGAGAGCCCTAGAAGCGCCGAGAATGCAACACCTCTCATGCCGCCTCTTAGTGCTCTTTCCTGAGCATCAAATCTGTATGGCCACACTCTCTTGTGCCCCATAAGATGCAGAGTCTCATATTTGTCAGTATCATATGTTTCCTGGAATACCGTCACATAATCCGCACCGCATTCGTGTAGATATGCATACTCATCCGTATTCATTGGATATACTTCTATTCCAACCATCTTAAAATACTTTCTGGCTATCTTACAGGCTTCTCCAATGTATTTAACATCACTTGCCCCTTTACTCTCACCAGTTAATATCAGTATTTCCTCCATACCACTTTCAGATATTACACGCATCTCATGTTCTATCTGCTCTTCATTAAGCCTCAGTCTCTTGATGTGGTTATAGCAGTTGAATCCACAATATACGCAGTAGTTCTCGCAATAGTTAGCTATATATAATGGGGTAAAAATATATACTGTATTGCCAAAGTGCTTGCTGGTCTCTACTCTGGCTCTTTGCGCCATTTTTTCCAGAAATGGCTCTGCAGCAGGTGATAAAAGTGCCTTGAAATCTTCAATTGAACATGTCTCATGCTCAAGAGCCCTTCTGACATCAGCTGCCGTATATTTGTCAGCATCGTATTCATCAAAATGCTTCATTACATTCTCACAAACATCTGATTCTATAATTTCCATTCCTTCCATATATTCCATATGATTTGTTCTGCAGGCAGGATCATTTTCAAGTTTATGTTTTTTGGTCAAAACCTCTTCAGAAAAAGTATCTGAATCTATAAAAAAATTGTTTTCCATTTTTCTTATCTCCCTAATCATCAATCGCGCAGAAATCCTGTAAGAGGATCAGATGACTGTGCACCTCTTGTAAGTACTCTTCCAAGTCCTGCAAGATATGCCGTTCTTCCAGCCTCTATTGCCATTTTGAATGCACCAGCCATCATTGTCACATCACCAGCTGTTGCAAGTGCAGTGTTGGCCATAATTGCTGCAGCGCCCATTTCCATCGCCTCGCAGGCTTGTGAAGGGCATCCTATACCAGCATCTACGATAATAGGAAGATCTATTTCATCTATGAGAATCCTGATAAAATCCTTAGTAGCAAGGCCTCTATTAGATCCAATAGGTGCTGCAAGCGGCATGATAGCAGCTGCCCCGGCATCAGCAAGGTCTCTTGCAACATTGAGATCAGGATACATATATGGCATTACTACAAAGCCGTCCTGAGCAAGCTCTCTTGTTGCAATAATAGTCTCTGCATTATCTGGCAGCAGATATTTGGTATCTCTCATAATCTCAACCTTTACAAAATTGCCGCAACCAAGTTCTCTAGCAATCTTAGCTATTCTAATAGCTTCTTTGGCATTTCTGGCGCCACTTGTATTAGGCAGAAGTGTTACATTATCAGGAATATAATCCAAAATGTTCTCATGCTCTTTGGTATTAGCTCTTCTAACTGCAAGAGTTATCATCTCTGCTCCTGCATCCCTAACAGCTGCTTCTATCAGTTTCATTGAATATTTACCTGAGCCCAGAATAAATCTTGAATTAAATTCTTTTCCTCCAATTATCAGTTTGTCTTCTTTCATAATCTCCCAAACCTTTCTAATTTCCTATTTTTAAATTTCTTTTTATTTCAAAAAACTTTTTCCTATAACTAATTCAAACCAACTAAATCACATATTTTGATTAATTATCTGTATTACTGCATGTGCTTCGTGCGACGCGCATGCCATAACCCTTGATGCCATAAGGCTTCCACTAGTATTTACATCACTATTTCCATCACCGCATATAATAAAATGTTTTGTAATTTCTCTTGTCTTTATTAGATTCACGCTATCAAGTCCAGCCATTCCAGAACCTGCTACAAGATATTTTTCTGGAAAATGCTCCAGAACGAAATTTACAAGCATAGCCTTCTGATCAGCCTTATCAAATGCTTCGCATATAATATCAGCCTTACCAAGTAATTCTTCTATATTATCTTCAGAGATTTTTATGTTATTTAGTTCCAGTTCCATATAAGGGTTAATCCTTTTGAGGTTGTCTTTTATCGCTTCTGTCTTGTACATGCCTATCTGGTCTGCATAATACTGTTGCCTGTGTATATTAGTAATATCCACCTTGTCATAATCAGTCAGAATGAGTTTACCCACCCCCGCTCTTGTAAGTGCAATTGCAATATTGGAGCCAAGTCCTCCGAGGCCGCATATAGCTACAACGCTTCTATCAAGTTTTCTCTGCAGCTCACTTCCATGGCGGCTCACAAAAGCCTCTCTCAATTCTTGTCTTGTAGGCATATCCATAATCAGCCTCCTCCTACAAAACTGA
>CAMJFD010000131.1 GCA_946404845.1 uncultured Butyrivibrio sp.
GCAAATGAATTTGTATGCAAGCATCCATTCGCTTGCCGGTCTTGTGCAACAAAAACCAGCTAAGACAATTACAGTCCTAGCTGGTTTATTATTTGACTTTATTTAACCGAATACTATCTGCACAATTTCTTAATAGTATCAAGCACTACATCCTCGTTAAAAGGCTTAGAAATGAAATCTGACGCTCCATATTTTAGAGCCTCCATCATCTTCTCTTTCTGACCTGCAGCTGTTATCATTATGACCTTAGCATTAGGATCAACCTTCTTAATAAGCCTCAGAGATTCAATACCATCAACCTCTGGCATAGTAATATCCATAGTCACAATGTCTGGATTTAACTTATTATAGCTGTCATAACCGTCCTGACCATTTACAGCTTCACCAACTACAACGTGACCATTTTTTTCTAATAAGTCCTTAAGTATTCTTCTAGAAGTTCTAGAATCATCTACTACTAATATATTTGCCATTGTTTGCCCCCACTTCAATGTATTTCTATATTGCCACTACCAATTATGTAAGTCACTTCACCGCTAGTCAGATGCACTGGCATAATATATAATTCATTCCCAGATATTTCTGCATAAGAAGTATTAAAAAATGGTGGTTCAAGTTCCAATGACTTACCATTTTTACTGGCTTCTGTCGCATATAAACCATTAATACAGTTTATTAGTTCACATATAGCATCAAGTGCATCTTCACTTGTTTCTATAAAAGACTCACTTGTATAGCTAATAGCCATAGCCCTTGCACTTTCTGGTCTGGCAGCAATTCCAACAACTACATTCTCATCGCCATGAATCTTCTGATAACCAAAAGACTCTGCTTTGAAATTAGTAGTTTTAAAAACTTTACCGATTGAAACATGTCGATCTACTAATCTTAAAATATTGGTAACACCATAAACAAACATATTCCTGATGTTCTCATCATCAATATCGAAATAGATTGGAATTATCCTTTCTATTTCGTTATTTTTGAGCGCATCAATATCAGTTGTCAGAAGACCATTTGTCTTGCGGTATTCTTCTACAACATTATTGATTTCATCAAGAGTCATATACTCAAGATCTACGATAGCCTGAGTAAATACAAGAAATTCATTTCCCTGTAATTCAAGAAGTCTTTTTACCTGAGTATCATTCAGATAACCCTTTTCTATAGCGATTTCGCCAAACTTCTTATTCTCTGTAGCCTGTAAATTGTTGATTTCCTCAGCCTGAGCAATAGTTATAAGCTTTTCAGATACTGCTATTACACCAAGTCTGGCTCTCTTTGTATCCTGAACCTTATAAACCTCAATCAATTCACCATGCGAGAGTTTACCTGTTTCCTCCAGGTATTTACCAATTAATCGATCGAACATATTTAATCCCCTCTTCTATTAAGTATATTGTCAATCCTCTATTGGTGTTTCATTTGTTTCTGTAAGTGGAGCTCCATCTACATCTGGAAGCTCTTCGTCAGTCTCAGGTACCTGTTCTTTCATATCTGTAAGATCAGCCTTTGACCCATCTTTTACTTCTCTGAAATCTGTAATTGTAGCCTTTTTCTTAGTCTTCTTGGCATTCTTTTTAGCTTCTGCTGCGGCCTTGGCTGCAACTTCAAGAGCTGCCATTCTGTCTCTAGGCATTACTATTCTCTGTCCGAATGGGTTGATAATAATACCATCCTTGTCATTCATCATCTTGAGAATATCCTGGAATGTAAATATAGCACCTTCCCACTCACCATCTCTAAACTTCTTGGCATATTCAATTCCATCTGTGAATATAGGAAGGAAATTCTTCTCATCCTTGGTCTTCATTACAGGGAATGTGAGTTTGGTCTCCTTAGTAAACTTATATCTGCCGTCATCTGTAAGCATTGCTGGTCCCTCATGTTTCATAGGAACTATATACTTAGAATTTCTGGCAAAAGAAGCCATTCTCATCTCTTTAGCCCTGATAACCTGTGGTCTCTTCTCATACTTAACTGGCCATCTGAGTTCTCCGATGAAGTCAAGCATTGCAAAATTGAGACCTGGATTTGCTGGTGGCTGATTCTCAGCACCATTCCATGATCCAGGAGCTGCTACTATCTCGCTTCTCCTAAAGTGTGCTCTATACTGACCATTATCAATAATAATATGTTCAATTCCAAGATAATATAGGTAGTCAAAGAAACCTCTCTTAGAATTCTGGTCGTTTTCTACGCTACCTTCTCCCTTACATTCTCTTACAATAAGCTTTCTGAACTGCTGGCCAAAAAGCTTAACTGCTGAATCTGCAAGTTCCTTATCAAGATAGATATTGGCATATCCATGATCAATAAATGGATATCCTGTTGTAGCATCATACAATACATACAGTATTTCTGCATCTCTTACTCTATTAAGTAATTCATTGTATATCTTACGATGATTAGATTCATAATTCTCAAGAGGTGACTTTTTGTTAAATACCTCCTGTGCTGTCAACAGGAATAATAGCTCCTGTAATGACAAGAATCTGATTGAATCCTGATTGAGTTCAGGCTCATAAATCATCTGTCCAATCTCTTCTTTTCTCTCTGCAGTAAGGAGTTCCTCTACCTCAACTGCCTCTGCATTCTGCACGTTTACTGGATTGAGCCTTGGAAGTGGTGGCCATTCCATACCTTCATGTGCCTTCTTCTGTGCTTCTATTGTGTTTGCAAGCTGCTCCTGCTCCAGTCTCTCCTGTTCGGCTGCTTCTGCCTCTGCTCTCTTCTTGCCGCCGAATAAATCCATGATCCCCATTAAATATAACTCTCCATTCTAAAATAACTATTTGCTACTATGAGTTATCACCTCACATCATTCCTCTTGCAATCTTGTCAGCGAGGAATTCGCCCAGTGCAACACCCATTATGCAACAGGCTATACTCATTGTAGCATATACTCCACCAACTACATATTCTCTTTCTGCAAGTAGCTGAAAAAGTTCAAGTGAAAAGGTGGAAAATGTTGCAAAACCTCCACAAAAGCCTATTCTGAAAAAGCTGTCAAACTCACCTTCAAGTGATGGTCTTGCAATTACAAGTCCTATAACAATTCCTATCAGTATAGATCCCAGTATATTAGTGACAAATGTCATAACTGGAAACCCAAGTGGCTTAAATGGTATAAGGCTTAGAGCATAACGCAGCACTGCGCCAACTGCTCCGCCCAAAGCTATGTAAACTAGCTTTATCATAATTTTATCATACTCCTTCTATTTCTGCATTGTATGAATAGAATTCTTTTGAAGCAATTGCAAGATATTCAGGATCCTTTGCTCCAGCTGTCTCATATGGTGAATGCATTGCAAGCTGTGCAAGTCCAATATCTACTGTATTAACTGCAACCTGAGTATTAGAAATATTACCAAGTGTTGATCCACCAGCCATATCTGATCTGTTAGTAAATGTCTGATATGGAACCTTGGCATTATCGCAAATAGCCTTAAATACTGCTGCAGAAACAGCATCTGTTGTATACTTCTGGTTTGCATTATATTTGATTACAATACCCTTGTTCATAACTGGTCTGTTAACTGGATCAGCCTTATCAAGGTGATTAGGATGAATAGCATGTGCATTATCTGCAGATATCATAAAACTGTTAGCAAGTGCTGTATGATACTGTTCTCTGCTTCTGCCAAGGCTGTCATTAATTCTCTCAAGTGTGTCTTTAAGGAATGTTGATGCAGCGCCCTGCTTGGTTCCACTACCTACCTCTTCGTTATCAAATACGCAGTGCATAATTACATGCTTATCATTTGTTGCTGGCAGGAATCCTTCAAATGTTCCATAGCAGCATTCAAGGTCATCGAGTTTGGCTGATGAGATATATTCATTATCTGCTCCCCAAACGCTAGGCTTAACTCTGTTATACAGGAACAGGTCGTGACTCAATATATCTTTTTCCTTAACTCCTGCAGCAGCTGCTACCTGAGCCATGAACTTGCCCTTTGACGAATCATCTCCAAATATTGGTAGCATATCGTTCTGGGCATTGTATTTATATCCATCATTAGCTTCTCTGTTCATATGAATAGCAAGTGATGGAAGCATTACCATATCGCGGTCTACGTCTACAAGAATACTCTTAATAGCTTTTTTGTCTCTGACCATCAGTCTTCCTGCAACAGAAAGAGGTCTGTCAAACCAAGGTGCGCAGAGCATTCCACCGTACTTCTCAACGTTGAGTTTGACATAAGCCTTGCCGGCTTCCATTTCTGGATCTTCCTTGATCTTAAATGATGGTGAATCGCTATGACTTGCAATCATATAAAAGCCTTTAAAATCAGCCTTAGGTATCTTAAAAGAAATAATTGATGATCCGTTTCTGGTTACAAAATATTTGTGACCTTCCTCAAGGTTCCACATATCAGATTCACTAAGTTCTGTAAATCCTTCTGCGCTGAGCATATCCTTAAGGTTCTTTATTACATGAAAACAGCTAGGGCTGCATTCAATAAACTCAAGCATATTTTTTGTAGTATCTTTAAACATATGTATTACCTTCTTCCGACCATTTCAAATATAGAATAAACAGTCTATTAAAGTATACATTAAATTTAACTTTCTATGAACTACTTTTTTCTTAAGGAAATACCATTAGACTATAAGGACAAAATATGTTATTGTATCTTATGTAACCGCTTACATTAGCTGAAAAGCTAGGTTTACAAGCATTTACAATATAAAAATAATTAATATACAAAATGATATATGAGCATTTTGGTACATAGCCTGTATATCTATGACTTAGGAGAGAAGGAAATGACTACACAAGAAACATTTGAAATGTTAAGCGAATACATTGATTACCTGCTGGATAATTCTGACGCAGAGCATCCAATGTGGAATATTGAAAAAATTCGTAGCGGACTGCCAAACAAATGGAATTATATAGATGGCTGCATGGTTACAGCTATCCTGTATATGTATGAAATGACAGGTGAACAGAAATATCTTGATTTTGCTGATAAATTCGTTGGATACTTTGTAAACGAAGATGGAACCATAAACACATATAGCGTAGAAGAATACAATCTTGATAATGTAAATCCTGGACGTAACCTGTATCGTCTCTATGACCTTACTGGCAAGGAGAAATATCGCAAAGCGATTGATACTATCCGCTCCCAGCTCTCCACAATGCCTCGTACCAAAGAAGGTAATTTCTGGCACAAGCAGATCTATCCAAACCAGGTATGGCTTGATGGTATGTTCATGGCCCAGCCTTTCTATATGGAATATGAAACCCGTTACAACAAGATGCAGGGCTGCCTTGATTCAATTAAGCAGTTCAAGAATGTTGAGCGTCTCATGAAGGATGAGAAAACAGGTCTCTATTATCATGGATATGATGAAAGCCGTGAAATGTACTGGGCTAATAAAGATACTGGTTGCAGTCCTAACTTCTGGCTCCGCGCACTTGGATGGTTCGCTATATCTCTTGTAGATACTGCAGAAGCTATGAACGAGTCAATGTACTATGAATACAGATATCTGCAGACTATGTTAAAAAACCTTGTAGATTCCCTCATTCCATTTCAGGATGAGTCAGGTATGTTCTACCAGGTAGTTGACAGAGCTGATGCAGAAGGTAACTATCTTGAGACATCAGGTACAGCTCTTATCTGCTATGCAATCTTAAAGGGTGTTCGTCTCGGATACCTTACTAAGAGATATGAAGAATATGCATACAAGGCATTTAGTGGAATTACAGAGCGCTATCTTGGACGTAATGAAGACGGTTCTCCTAAAGTAAGTGGTATCTGCCTCGTAGCTGGTCTTGGCGGTGCTAAGCACAGAGATGGTTCTCTTGAATATTACTTCAGCGAGCCAGTTGTAGAAAATGATGCCAAGGGCGTTGCTCCACTTCTGCTAGCATACACAGAACTTCTTAGAAGACAGAAATAATAGAGTTCTCACATAGAATAAAAGCTACCGCAATTAGTTAATATGATTAAATCTAATCAACTAATTACGGTAGCTCTTTAATTTTACTATCATTACAAAATCCAATTTATTCCTTTTGCCATTCTAACAGCTTCATCCTTGAAGTGATTTCCAGGGTTCAATTCAAAAATCGTATCTATTCCTTTTTCGTCAAATATCTTATATATTGCTTCTGTCCTATCCTGAACCGTTTTAAGTATCTGGTTCTTGGCCATCGCCTCTTTGTCACCAAGTGAAAAATACACTTTATCTGGCTTAGTCTTGAATTCATTTTTTTGTACATATTCAAGGAAATCAGGGAACCACATGGATCCTGATGCACTCACTGCCCTTGCAAAAACATCTGTCTTATAAAGACTATATATAGAAAAAAGTCCTCCAAGAGAATATCCTGCAATTGCTATAAATTCAGGTTTCTGAGATAGGTTATCTACTATCTCCGGAATAATGCTACCTGTAAGCTTGTCTATATAAGCATCCGCTCCACCTGTACAAGGTGTATCCCCTTTAAAAAGAGCTGGGCTCTCCCATGGCGACATCTCATCATCCCATTCGATATCACTTACTACTGCCAGAGTAAAATCTTTATCTGTGATATCCATAAGAGCCTGATATATTTCCTCGCCATTACCCTGAAATGTGTTCATTATTACAAGTGGAACAGATTTGGATTCGTCATATTCTGTTTTATAAATATAGATATTCTTACCTTCTACTGTCATTTATCACCTTTTATAATCATTATTTGTATTGTCCACTTATAATAATTATATATTAAGTTTCATGTAGCCATGCATATCTTCAAAGCCCATTTGGTATTTATATTTTGCTTATGATATGTTTTGCTTTGGATTCATATTCCAGGTAAAGACGTTCATCTATATCTATTACCCAGCTGTTCTTGCCACCTAAATCATATTCATCGCCGTTGGCATCAACTGAATTATATTCTCCAAATGCAGTATCTGGCTGTTCTTTGGTAATTCCTCCCCATCCAGAAAATCTCTTTTCATGAATAGTATCATCCATAACGCAGTCAATAAATGCAGCCTTTGCCTCCTCTCTCCAAGGGCGTCCCAGGAATACGCTTCCACTTGCGCAGCCTTTTGCTCCTTGGACAAGGCACTTTCTGAATATAAATCCGATGTTGTCTTTGCTACCGCAAGGTGCTGTAATGTACCCATTTATGAATTTCTCAGTAGTTCCAATCTGGTCCTTGTCTTTTGAATCATCTGCGATTCCCAGATTCACATGTTCTCTGTCGTTACATATAATATCGCAGTTATCAAAAACAGCATCTGCTCCGCCAAAAATAAAATCTATGTCTCCAATTATCTTGCATTCTTTGAAATACTGGTTAGTAAGCTTTCTCTCTGTATTCTCTCTTGGCCCTGTAAATCCACCTGGCTGTCTTTCTGAAACAGGAAGCGGTGACATGAATAGAGTATCCTGGCATGCCTTAAGGCACACGTTCTCATAATATGCACTATCAGCATCTGAATACAGCGCAAGTGCCTGTCCAACAAGTCTTCCATCACCTGATGTATTCTCTATTGTAAGGTCCTTAACAGTAACCTTATGTCCTGAGAGAAATGCTGTATAACTTCTAAATGTTCCTCTCTTGATTCCATCTGGCATAATCTGTAGCGCATGGTCATCATAGGTTATGATTGTCTTGTCCCTGCCTTCGCCTATAAGTGTCAGGTTGTCAATCTCTTCACTGTAAATCTTCTCGTAATATATACCTGCTGCAATGTGAATTACTACTTCTTCTGCGTAGTCTTTATTAGCTGTTTTCACTGAATTTATTGCTTCTGTGATTGTATTAAAATCTGGCTTTAGTCCGCCAACATGTAGTTCTATCATGGGGTTACCTCTTATTTGATCTTTATTATAATACTAATTATTGGTGTGTCTGGATGGTATTGTAGTGGCATTGTGTTGTGCTGTGTATTATACTTTGGTGCTGTAGTTTGGTCACTCCTTTTTTCTCGCTGTCAAGTTTTTAAGTGATTGTCAAAAATCAGCTCCACTCTCCACATACAATTCTACATCTATCATTAACCAAATAATAGCCAGGTCATATCCTTTTTATAGCAAATAATATCCTACATTATTACATTAACCAAATTCCAAGATCATATTGCCAATCCTATAGTGTTCCAAATATAATTGAAATTACATCAAACATATTTTTATAAAGGGAAGAGATTACCATATGGCGAACAAAAGCTCTGCTACGCACAGCTCAAACAAATCTACTACTAATAAGATTCAAATCAATAACAAAGAATTCTACAACAAGCTATTTACGCTGGCTCTGCCAATTGCATTTCAGAATCTGATGCTGGCATCTGTTGCAGCAGCCGATGCTCTGATGCTAGGTCGCATTGCACAAAATGAAATGACTGCAGTATCGCTTGCAACTCAGATTCAGTTCATACAGAACATGTTCATCGCTGCAATTGTAGCTGCTGGTAGTATCCTGGCCGCACAGTATTATGGTAAAAAAGATCATGATACACTGCAAAAAATATTTAATATAATCCTGTTCTTCAGCGGAATAACATCCATACTCTTCTGGGCAGGATGTCAACTGGCTCCAGGTGCACTTATGAACATATTCACATCTGACCCAGAACTCATTGCAATAGGTATCAGTTACCTTCGTATAGCCAGCTGGTCATATCTTCTGACAGGTGTGTCACAGTGTTACCTTGCTATGCTCAAGGTTACAGGCCATGTTGTGGCTGTTGCATGCATCAGTTCAAGTGCTGTTATTTCCAACATTGTACTGAACGGAATTTTCATCTTTGGTCTGTTCCATTTTCCTCAGATGAATTCTAAGGGTGCAGCTCTTGCAACAACACTTGCTCGTATAATTGAACTGATTTTATGTATAGCAATTAACACCGGGCGTGACCACATCCAACCTTCTCTCAAGAAGTTTTTCGGCTGGAACAAGCTCTTATTCCAGGACTTTGCCAAACAGTGCCTGCCACTTCTAGGCGGCTCTTTATTATGGGGAGTTGGCTTTACATCTTACACAGCCATCATCGGACATATGGGTTCCGACTGCGCTGCTGCTAATTCGATTGCCGCAGTAATCAGAGATCTTATCTGCTGCGCTTGTAACGGTATCGGTAGCGCCGCAGGAATCATGGTAGGATATGAACTGGGCGCTGGCAGACTTGATATCGGCAAGGCTTATGGTCATAAGTTAAAAAATATTTCCTGGGTAATTGGATTTGCCTCAACCGCAATAGTTCTATCTCTTACGCCACTTGCTGTAAATATGGTTCTCTTATCTGATGAAGCAAAATATTACTTCAAAGGGATGATGATTATTATGGCTATATATATGATCGGACGCTGTGTTAACACTGTTGTAATCAATGGCGTTCTTGATGGCGGCGGTGATACTATATTTGATATGTATTCACTTGCCGTATCTATGTGGTGTATTGCAATACCTCTCGCATTCCTGGGAGCTTTTGTTTTCCATTGGCATGTTTTTGCAGTATATGCCTGCACCTGCCTCGATGAGGTCGGCAAGATTCCTTGGGTAATGATTAGATTCCGCAAGTATAAGTGGGTTCAGAACCTGACAAGGTAAATCATGCTGGTAAAAAATAACCACCTGACTGTATGAAGTGTTATCTTTGTGTAGCAGGTGGTTATTTTCACTCCTTTTCCTTTATACAATATTATGAGTAATTCCCCAAAATTGGACTTAACTCATTTTCTTTTTTCCACAAAAAAGAGTGTGGCCATTTTGGTTTTTCTTCACTCCTTTTCTCAAATAAACTATTTGGAGTTATTTCAAAATATTCAACTTCACTCATTTTCTTATTTTCATCAAAAAGAGTGAAGCAATTTTGGTTTTTCTTCACTCCTTT
>CAMJFD010000132.1 GCA_946404845.1 uncultured Butyrivibrio sp.
CATCCGACAGAGAATTTCAAGAACATTCACAATGCCATGTATAAAGTGCAGTCGGTGGGGTATATGCCGGTACTGGCACATGTGGAAAGATATAGTGATATTGTTAATCATCCTAAATATGTGGATGAGCTCATAGACATGGGCTGTTATATACAGGAAAATGCTGGAAGTATTATGGGCAGATACGGATTGGGGATAAAGCATTTTACAAGGACTCTCTTAAAATCCCAAAAGGTCCACTTTGTAGCAACAGATGCCCATGATGCAGGTAAAAGGTCACCAAAGCTTTCTGAATGCAGGAAGTTCGTAGAGGGTAAATATGGGGGAGGGTATGCTAATGACATCTTTTTTAACAATCCTCTTCATATATTAAAGCATCAGATTATTTGATTATTATCGTATCAGAGAACTAAAGATATGTGTGATAATGCCGATATAATAATATAAAGATATTCATTTCGTTTTTCTTATGAAGTAAAAAGTTTTTGTTCCAAATTTTTTTTAACAACTGAAACTAGCTTGAATTATTGCATAGCTGATATATTCAGCGCATAGGGGGAATATGGGTAATAACGATGACGCTATAGAAATTAATCTGGGCGAGTTGTTGGCTGTCTTATGGGGTAGGGCATACCTCATTGTTTCTGCGGGCATTTTCTTTGGCCTGCTATTCATGTTTGTCAGTATGTTCGTATTGACACCAACTTACCAATCCACAACTAAGATTTTTATATTGAACAAAGAAGAAGGATCTTCTGTTACATATAATGATGTGCAGATCAGTACCCAGCTGACTCAGGATTATGCTCAGCTGATTAAGAGCAGATACGTTCTGGAGGAAGTTATACAGAGACTTAAACTCGAGGATGATTACAAAACGTTCTCACAGAGAGTGTCAATTAGTACTCCGGATGATACTAGAATAGTTGAAATCAGGGTGACGGATGAGGATCCGATGATGGCAATGAAGACTGCTAATTCAATCCGTGAAGTTGCCAGTGAACATATCAAGAACGTTATGGATATTGATGCCATTAACGTTGTAGAAACGGCAAATGTTCCTACAGAAAAGGCAAGTCCGAGTATCAGCAGATTCAGTATTATAGGCGGTATTCTTGGAATAGCAGTTATAAGTGTATTTGTAATACTTGGTTTCCTCATGGACGATACCATTAAGTCTTCTGAGGATGTAGAAAATTATCTGGGACTTAGTACACTTGCCCTTATTCCATATACTGTGGAGGATACGACAGATAAATCCAAAAAGAAACGTAAGAGCAAAAAGTAAGTTATTAAATCAGTAGCTGCAAGTTATAGAGGGGACAATCTGATGCAAAGTGCAAAACTCACTTTTAGTACAAATGAAAATGATTACCGAATGAAAGAGGCGTTTAAAACGCTTAGAAGTAACGTTGAATTCAGCGGTAGTAACGTACGTATAATTTCAGTCACCAGCTGTACGCCTGGTGAAGGTAAGACAAGCGTTTCCATGGGTCTTGCAAGAGCATTTGCAGAAGCAGGTAAAAAGACTGTTATTGTAGATGCTGATATGCGTAAGTCTGTAATGGTCGGCAGATATAAGACTGGTTCTGTAAGGCTTGGACTTACACACTGCCTTGTGGGACGAGAGAAATTATCGAATGTTATATGTGAGACAGATACTCCTAATCTTTATGTTATATTTTCAGGACCTGTACCACCAAATCCAAGTGAACTTCTTGGAGGTAAGATTTTTGGCAAGGTTCTGGACAATATGAAAAACGTTTTTGACTATATCATTATAGATACACCGCCTCTTGGTAACGTTATTGATGCAGCGGTTGTAGCCAAGCAGTGTGATGGAACAATTATGATAATTGAAAGTAATGCCATTAGTTATAGATTTGCCCAGAGGGTTAAGGATCAGCTGGATAAGGCTGGAGCAAGAGTTATAGGAACCGTGCTGAATAAGGTTGATCTGTCAGGTAATGGTGTCTATGGTCATTATGGAAGCTATTATGGCAAATACTATGGTAAGTATTATGGCAAGTATTATGGTAAATATGGAAATGATTCTGGTCAGGATCAGATGATGGGCGGACCATTCAGAAGACGTCAGGAAGCAAGGGCAAGTGCAGCGGCATCTGCTGATGAAGAACCGGATATAGATGATCTTGATTATATAGATGGTGTTGTGAGGAAGAACTGATAAGTTATTCAGAGCGAGGTAGATAGGTGAAGGGGAATATTATAGCGATTTTTATGAATATACTTAGTGTGGTTCTGATCGTTTTCATAGTGTTACTGTATCTCAAAAAAGACAGAGTGGCGCCAGAGTTCAGATTTTCCGCACTAGATATGACATATAATGCTGAGACAGAGGAAGATGAGCTGTTACAGGGAATAGCAGCTTATGACAGTGTTGATGGAGATGTAAGCAGCAGGATAGCAGTTGAGAAAGTAGTACTCAATAAAGATGATGCTCTTGCTGTTGTGTATTATGCAGTCAGCGATCTTAGCGGAAATGTTAGTAAGCAGTCAAGGGTCTTTGGCGCTGATATAGAGAGCTTTGTGGAGGAAGATGATTCAGAAGTTTATGAATATGGGGATGGCGACGATTCGAGAGTATTTAGTGATATCACTGAAACTAGCGAATATAATACTGGAATATATATTGGAGAGGATGGCCAGCCTATATCAAGTGATGCATCTACAGAATCTAGCTCGGATTGATTTAGTAACAGCCGTCATCTGCAGTAGAAAGCAGGGTAAATGAAGAAAAAAGGCACAATTCTATTAATTATATGGGCATCTGTAGCTACGCTATTAGTGGTGGGACTAGTGGCCTATGAACTTGTGCGCACAATTGGTAAATTTAATCTTGAATCTAAATCGGTAACATCTGCTCCTGTGATGGAATCAGAGGGGATTAATAATGTTACGTCGTCCTCATATGATGCTACTGTTTCATGGCAGGATGACTGGGTTAGATATAACGGAAATATCTATGACTACAATGAGAATATAACTACTTTTCTCATTATGGGTATAGACAAAATGGATAATGTAATAGAAGTAAGCGAGGGCACAGATGGAGGACAGGCTGATGCCCTTTTTCTGCTGGTAATAAACCCTGATAAGCAAAAGATACAGGTAATAGGTATAAATAGGAATACAATGACAGACGTTGATATATATGATGAATACGGAAGTTATGTAACTACGCAGATAGCTCAGATAGCTGTTCAGCATGGATTTGGTGATGGCGTTGAGGAGTCCTGCAAGTATCAGGTCAATGCTGTTTCAAATATGTTCTATCAGCTGCCAATACATGGTTATGCAGCTATCAATATGAGTGCAATTCCTACTATAAATGATTCTATTGGCGGCGTAACGGTAGATGTTCTCGAAGATCTGACCAAGTGGGATAAGAGTCTTGTAAAGGGCGAAAAAGTCCGTCTTGAAGGTGAAAGTGCTTATTATTATATAAAATCCAGAGATATTAACATATATGGATCATCTGATAGTAGATATGACAGACAGAAGCAGTATCTGAATCTGTTCATTGCTACAGCAAGACTTCAAGCACAAAATGATCCTACTCTTATAGTGGATGTATATAATTCTATAGCTTCTCAGATGACTACAGATATTACTGTGGATGAACTTAGTTACCTGATGAGCAACACATCAGGATATTCATTTGGAGCGGATGATTTTATCTCGATAGATGGTGAGACCAAAATGGGAGATAAATATGAAGAATTCTATGTAGATGAAGATGATTTATATCAAAAAATAATTGATGTATTTTATGAAAAAGTTGAGGGAGTGAACTAAAGATATGAGCAAAAAAGGCCGATATATTATTTGCGGAAGACGAATTATATCTTTTGCTATATGCGCAATATTATTAATAAGTCAGACAGGATGTACTTCAGGACCATTTTCTGATGATTCGGGAAATGGCGGTACAATGGGACAGAGTGCAGCAGATCAGACATTAGATATTGCTTCATTACAAGTCCAGAATCCAGATATCTTTGGCTGGATTTATATTCCTGATACCAATATTAATTATCCAATACTTCAGAATCTGCAGGGTGATGACGAGTATTATATCACGCATGACTGTACAGGTGCCGAATCCAGCGATGGTGCGATATATTTGCAGTCGGCAAACCTTAGTAATATGTGCGATTTTATAGAAATTTTACACGGAAATACGATAAATAGTGGTATAATGTTCTCAGGATTATCTGAGTTTCTTGATAAAGAGTATTTTGACGAACATCCTGTTATGTATATATACATAAATGGGAATGCTTTGGCATATGAAATTTATGCAGCATATGAATGTGACTATGTTGATGTCCTTAGAAGTTATGATCTCACTGATACTATTGGCTGTCAGGAGTTCATAAATGACATGGAAGCTGATATAGCTACAAACGGTAATGTCAGGACCGGATGGGAAGAAGGAGTTACTCCTTATAACTTCCTTGTGTGTCTTACAACTAACGACCTTCAAAATCCTAACAAACAGATAAATGTTATAGGATGTATGATAGGCGATGCGGCTGGAACTATAGATAGGGAAATCGAATAGATATATTTTTATATTGCGTTCTTTGAGGGAAAGGAGAATGTGAAAATGAAGAAAATGGTATTGGCGCCTGTACTTGCAGGTATTATGTTGTTCTCATCTGTTGCTATTGCAGCACCAAGTCCAACTGCAGAAACGACTATTAATTACAATACTTATAACTATGACTATAGTACAACTACTAATGATTACAGTACAACAACTACCAATAACTATAATATCAAAGTTACTGTAAAGAGTGATGGTAAGACTAAGGTTAAGGTTAAAACCGGTTCATCATCTTCTTCATCAGGCGGATCACCTACAGTTACAATTGGCAGTAATAATAATACTGTTACACCAGTAGCTGGTAAGACATTATATTCAATCGGTCAGGGTGGCAAGGTTATACTAAACGGCTGCAAGAGCAGAGCAACATTTATTGTATCATCACCTACAAGTGGCAAGATATCATCAGCTGAGACGCTTGCAGCATCTATAAGTGGTAAACTTCTAGGCGTAGTAGATACAAGTGCTCCTGGCGTAGTATTCAAGACTGCAAGAGTTAACTTCTATGTAGGTGGATTAACTGGTAGTGAGGATATTGTTGTATATGAATATGCAGCAGGCAAATGGTCACAGATTCCTGTAGCCGAAGTTAGAAAAGATCATGTATTAGTAGATATGACAGGACATGGAACATTAGCATTTATTCAGCTTAACTGAGTAAGCAATTAATGAGGGCGGAAGAGGAATCACAATGAATAAAAGTGCTATCATTGGAGAAAGTAATGGTTCTGTCAGTAAAGCGGACATTACTTACATAACAACATATGAGAATGTCTATAAGGAAAAGTCCAGGGCATACAAGGTATGTAAAAGGGTATTTGATGTTACGGCATCATCTTGTGCATTAGTTGTATTGTCACCACTGTTTCTTTTGACATCTCTGGCAATAGTCCTGGAGGATGGAGGCCCGGTCTTTTTCACCCAGATAAGAGCTGGTAAAGATTTAAAGCCTTTCAAAATCTATAAATTCCGTAGTATGTACCGGGATGCTGAAAAGCAGTTTGCCAAGATGCAGGTCAAGAATGAACAGACTGGACATGCCTTTAAGATTAAGGATGATCCAAGAATTACCAAGGTAGGACATTTTATTCGTAAGTATTCGATTGATGAGTTGCCTCAACTACTAAATATAATAAAAGGTGATATGAGCATAGTTGGTCCAAGACCAATTCTGTTGAATCAGATGGAAGAGTGTAATCCATATGAGAAACAAAGGCTCATCGTAAGACCAGGTCTTACCTGCTACTGGCAGGTAAGCGGAAGAGCTAATATCAAATGGGATGAATGGGTTGAGCTCGATCTCAAATACATCAGAGATATGAGCATGAGAAAAGATATAGAACTTATTTTTAGAACAATCCCTGCGGTATTTGATTCCGATGGTGCTTATTAAGTAAAACAGCAGCTTTGCTTGTATGTGATAATACGAGCAAAGCTGATTTTGGTTTTATTTAATAGGAAATTGCTCTGCAAATTTCCTATTAAATAAAAAGCACTCCGTGCAGGATGCGCACCTCGCGGAAATGAATTTAATTGCTTCGCAATACCGCTCGGGCGCGAAGAGTCGCAAGCGACTCTTTATTTTTCTATCTAAATAATAGAGGATGAATATGAAGAAAATACTTATTGTTGCGGAAATAGGTTGTAATCATAACGGTGACAAGAAATTGGCTAAAAAGCTGGTTGAAGAAGCTGCGAAATGTAATGTGGATGCGGTCAAGTTCCAGACGTTCAATGCATCCAGTCTGATATCAAAATATGCTCCAAAGGCGGAGTATCAAAAAGCTACCACAGGAAATAATGAAAATCAGTTAGATATGGTCAAAAAGCTGGAGCTGTCTGAGGCAGATTATCTGGAGCTTAAAGAGTATGCTGAGAGTCTTGGACTATCTGTTTTTTCTACGGCATTTGACCTTGATTCGATAGATTTTTTGCAAAAGACTGGGCAGTATATATGGAAGATACCTTCCGGTGAAATAACGAATCTGCCATATCTGCAAAAGATAGGTGCCCTTAAATGCGATGCGGATGGACATAAAAAAGAGATAATTATGAGCACGGGAATGGCTACTATTGATGAGATAAGGGACTGTCTTAATGTTCTGCTTAAATCAGGCGCAGATAAAAAAGATATAGTAATCCTTCATTGTAATACAGAATATCCAACTCCTGATGAGGATGTTAATATTGCTGCTATAAGAGATCTGCATGATAAGTTCCCAGATATGAGAATTGGTTTTTCTGATCATTCAGACGGTTTTGTGGCTGCAGTTGGGGCTGTGACAATGGGAATTGAGCTTATAGAGAAGCATTTTACTCTTGATAAGAATATGGAAGGACCTGATCACAAGGCTTCTGCGACACCAGATGAACTAAGGGCACTTGTGGAAAACGTGCGCAGAATGGAGGTAATACTTGGAAGCGGTGTCAAGCAGGTGACTCCATCTGAGAGAAAAAATATAGTTGTTGCACGTAAGTCAATAGTTGCTAAAAAGGCTATAGCAAAGGGTGAGGTGTTAACTGAAGATAATATTACCTGTAAGAGGCCTGGAAGCGGTATAAGTCCCATGAAGTGGTATGAGGTACTGGGATGTAAAGCGGAAAGGGATTTTGCAGAAGATGAGCTGATAACTATGGAAGGTTTGGAAGGTATAGGCAAATAAGGAGCTGCGCTAAATATGAAGAGACTGGCAATTATTCCGGCAAGGTCTGGGTCTAAGGGTCTTAAGGACAAGAATATAATTGATCTGTGCGGCAAGCCGCTTATGGCTTATTCAATAATAGCTGCGCAGGATAGTAAGCTTTTTGACAAGATAATTGTCTCTACTGATTCGGATAAATATGCTGATATAGCAAGAAGCTATGGAGCGGAAGTTATGATGAGGGGAGAGGAACTATCTGGTGACAAAGTCTCTACGTTTAGTGTTATAGAAGATATTTTTAGGAGGCTTGAAACTGATACATATGGCTATTTTGCGTTGTTACAGCCGACTTCTCCTATGAGAAATGCCGGACATATTATAGAAGCGGTTAAATTGTTTGAAAACAATATGGATGAGTTTGATTTCCTTGTATCGGTAAAAGAATCGGAACATGCGGGAGTTCTGATAAAACCAATTGAGGAGGATCTGAGTCTTAAACATTTCGATACTGATTTTGCAAATTATGCAAGGCAGAAGTACAAAGAGTATTGTCCAAATGGCGCTATATATCTGGGCAAGATAGATAAATATCTTGAGAGAAAGCATTTTTATGGTGATAAGAGTATCGCATATATTATGAATAGATTGGATTCTGTAGACATTGATGATGAACTTGATTACCTTGTGGCAACGCAGGTTATGAAGAGGAAGGAAGACGATGTACGAAGAAGCAATTAGACTTATGACTGAAGAGGGTGATTACAGCGGATGCCTTGAAGAGACCAGAAGGCTTATTAAAGAGGGAGCATGTGACGATCAGATATATGTGCTTGAAGCTTCCGCTCTTGAAGCGCTGGGAAGACGCAGCGAGGAGCTGGAATCTATTTCTAATGGTCTAAGGGCTAATTATAGGAATTATGAATTGTTCTATATGCTGGGACTTTTTTATCTTGATGAGAATATCAATAAATCTTATATGTGTTTTGCACAGTCTCTATGGTATCTGGAATTATTATATGAAGATACTAAGAATGACAGTAATTCAGGTAAAAGAGCTGAGTGTAATAAAACCATAGAAGAGATGGATGCCGATAGAGAGCAGATACATGAGATGATAGGCCAGCTGGAGATGCGTCCTGATATGGACGTTAGAAAGACCTCTTTTGCTATATTATCTTATGATGATAATGGTTATATGCAGGAGAATCTTGAGGCAATCAGGAAGTATTGCATTCCAGATTCCTATGAAATAATTGTAGTTGATAATGCATCTACAGATGGTGTAACGGATTATCTAAGGCTTCAGGAAGATATCGCACTTATAGAAAATGATGAGAATTTCGGATTCTCAATTGGATGCAATCAGGCGGTAAGAGCGTGCAGTCCGATGAATGATATCTTCTTATTAAATAATGATGCCATTCTGACACCGAATGCATTGTTCTGGCTCAAGATGGCGCTATATGAAGACAGAAATGTTGGAGCTGTAGGACCTGTGTCCAATAATGCTACAGTGCAGAGCGTGGAGGATCATTTAAATGCGGACAGAAAAGGCAATTTGCTGACGCAGATGGCAGGAGCTGAGAGAATTGGCAGCTATGATGACTGGTTTGAATATGCTATTCATCTGAATGTTCCAAGTGATAATCCATATGAGAACAGACCAAGACTTACTGGATTTGCGGTTCTTATTAAGAGAGAAGTCATACCTAAGGTTTTGATAGAAGGTGATTTATTAGATACTGTTTTTAGTCCGGCGTATTTTGAAGATGATGATCTCGGAATCAGAATAGCGCAGGCAGGCTACAGACAGATTCTGGTACATAATGCATTTGTATATCATTATGGCGGCGCTGGATTCGATGAATCTAATAAGGTTATGGAAAATAGCAGGAACAGCTTTATAGCCAAGTGGGGATTTGATATGTGGGGATATGAAGCTCCTGATGAGGATGTCATTGCCAATATAACAGATGACAAAAAGGCTCCTATAAGAGTTCTGGAAGTTGGCTGCGGAATGGGTGTTACATTATCAAGGATTAAATATCTGTATCCTAACAGCTATGTTACTGGTGTTTCATTTAGGACAGATGTGGCATCCTGCGGCAAGTATCTTGCAGATATCAGGTGCGAGCAGCTTCTAACATTTAATGAGATATATCCAGAGCACAGTTTTGACTATATTATAGTTAGTGAAGCCATGAAGAGTGCCCCAGATGAAGCAAAGGCAGAAGTAGGTGACAAGATAAGGGGATTATTAAGAGATGGCGGCCGGTTTTTGTAATTGTGTGATATACAAATAAAAAATGTTTTATAGCAAAAAAATATGAAAATATATGGTTAAACAAATAAATTAGATATTTAATACAATTTGAGTGAAAATAAGGTTCTACGCCTTTATTCATGTGGGATTGAGATACTAAGAGACTATAAATCATCAAGGTTTATAGTCTTTTTTTCGCATAAAATAAAGGGAATCTTAAGATTTTCTATATTGAATTTAATCTTTGTATATGTTTTAATGTACAACGTGCGTATGAAAGTGCGTTTAAGTGATAATAAAAATAAAGTTAT
>CAMJFD010000133.1 GCA_946404845.1 uncultured Butyrivibrio sp.
TAGTACAAACTTTGAAAAAGGAACACTTGTAATGAACGGACCTGAAATCAAATGTCCAAGTCCTAACTGCATTGTATTCCATAAGATTAAATAAAAAATATATTATGAAAGCTTCGTAATATTGGATTGATGAATTCCAATATTACGAAGCTTTCTTTTTCATTTATAAAAATCTATGATTCTGTCAGCTCTTGCGCTCATATTTGAAATCATGGCATCGAGAAGAGTGAATGCGCACATGGATTCAACTACAACGACAGCTCTAGGTACGATGATAGGATCGTGGCGGCCTTTTATGTTTATAGTTATATTTTCGCCGGCTTTGTTAACTGTCTGCTGATCTTTGGAGATACTAGGTGTTGGCTTTATATAAGCGCGCAATATAATATCACTTCCATCGCTCATGCCACCTAGGATTCCTCCGGCGTGATTTGTCTTTTTGGTAAGCTTATTATCGACCATTTCAAATGCATCATTATTCTGAGATCCCGTTGCTATTGATACTTTAATGCCATCACCAATTTCTACAGCTTTTACTGCGCCTATGCTCATAATAGCTTTGGCAAGACAAGCATCAAGTTTGTCAAAAACAGGATCACCGATTCCGGCAGGTACGCCTTTTATGACAACTTCAATAACACCGCCAACTGAATCCTGATCCATACGACATTTATTGACATATTCAACAGCAAGGGCATCAGCATCAGCGTCAGGCATAGCAGTCTGAGTTTTTAATATGTTAGATGCATCGAATTTGTTGTAGTCTATTTCAATATTTCCAATTGATTTTGTATATGCACATACAGAGATGCCCATCTGTGAGAGCAGCTTGGAACAAAGTGAACCAGCTGCAACACGTCCTATGGTTTCACGGCCTGAAGATCTGCCGCCGCCTCTGTAATCTCTAAATCTGTATTTGGAATCAAATGTATAATCGGCATGTCCTGGTCTGTAATAGCTTGCTATTTCACTATAATCAGAAGACCTTTGTGAAGTATTATTTACAACCAGCATTATAGGAGTACCTGTTGTCTTACCTTCAAATATTCCTGATAATATCTGTACTTCATCAGCCTCTTTTCTCTGAGTTGTAATAGAAGACTGGCCTGGCTTTCTACGATCCAGAAACTTCTGAATATCTTCTACTTGCAATTCCATTCCAGCTGGAAAACCATCAATAACTACGCCAAGTGCTGGTCCGTGTGATTCTCCAAAGGTTGTTATCTTTATATTTTTTCCCAGGGATGATCCTGACATAATAGTAGAACCTCTCTCTCTTAAATATTTATAGTTTCCTTACTCTTAAGTTATCATAACACTTTTGGGACTTATTTAGAATTATTTATTTTAATAATTTAAAGTTATAAACATATGTGTTAAAAAATAGATTTAATCAAAACTTAATTTTTATAGAAAATAATCCGATAATGCTTGCATAATTTGACGATATAGTGTTAATTTAATAGAATGACCAAAGAAAATTAATTTATTTTTAAGAAAGTAGTGAAAAAACGGTAAAAAAGTTATATAATGTGGTATCAGAGAGATTTATATTTTCGGAGGGGAATTAAATAATGGGTCAGGCAACATTGTCTATGAGGACATCCTTTAAGGAAAAGGTTTTGGCGAAGGTGAAGAAATTCACAATAAAGCACAGACGTTTATCATTTTTAGGAGTAGCATTCGCGGTCATGTTTTTGACCGTCTATAATATATATAGTTATTTTTCGCATAATGTAAAGAGATTTTCATGTCTTGCAAGTATTATGTTATTTTATATTGCAAGCAGTAGCTTTACATATCCGGCACCACTTGCCCTAAATGTTTCATTTGCAGCACAGTCTGAGAAAACTTACGATCTTGAATCATATGAGACTCAGACTATTGAAAGTGCTGAAATAGCTGAATCAGATGCAGAGCTTTCAACAATTTCTGTTGACGAAGAGGCTCTTGAAGATACCAGCGTAGCAGAAGAAGAGGAAATGACTATCGTAGAAGGCGAAGTTATTGATGATGAGCAGACTTCTCTTGAAGAGATTCTTGTTAATAACGAAGATCTTGATAGTAATATAGTTGTAGAAGAGGCAGCTACAAACGTTAAATTCAGTAAGGATGACTGGAAGCTGATACTTGTTAACAAGCAGCATCCAATCCCAGATAATTATGATTTTCCTCTTGGTGATATTACAGATACTATGCACTGTGATGAGCGTATTATAGGAACTCTTACAGCTATGATGCAGGCTGCAGCAGATGATGGAGTTAGTCTCATTATCTGTTCACCATATCGTAACAGTAACAGACAGACCAATCTGTTTGAAGCTAAGATTACAGCATATATGGAAGCTGGAATGTCATATATGGATTCATATAATCTTGCTTCTCAGGCAGTTACAGTACCGGGATCCAGTGAACATCAGATAGGACTTGCACTTGATATTATTACTAATAACTATTCTCTTCTGGATGAAGGTTTTGGAGAAACGCAAGCAGGTAAGTGGCTTGCTGATAATAGTTATAAATATGGCTTTATCTTAAGATATCCTCTAGGCAAAGAAGAAATTACAGGAATTGAATATGAGCCATGGCACTTTAGATATGTTGGAGTAGATGCAGCTACCGTAATCCATAATGAAGATATATGTCTTGAAGAATTTTGGACAGAATATTTGCATGACTAATTTATTAGGAATAAAAAATATGTTTATTGGGAGGCAATTATAATCAAATATAAAAAAATAGTTTTAATTATAATATTTATTATATTATTATTTTTTGTTGTTTTTATGTTTTATCATATAAATAACGATAATAATAACATTGATAATGTATCATATGTCGATGCTGGATATGGCGAATATGATATTTATTTGCATGATGAATTTGATAATGAATATTCGGAAGATGAGTATATTGATTTATCTGCAGGTAATTTTAAAGGTTGTCTACATGTGGGGCAGTATTCTGTGGGACATATTCAAAATTATATTTTAATTATTTTATTAGATTATGTACAAACAGATTTTATTTATCAGAATGATGATATGAGCAGTTTGCATTTTTCTCTGTCTGATAACGAAGAGCAAACAATTAAGTTTGCTATAGATGAATTAGATGCAGATACATCTGAAATAAGTTTTTTGGTTTTTCCAGAGCCTGATTTGAATGATTTTAGTACAATTGAAAATCAGATGTTAGGACAAACTATGCTTCAACTGAGAGTATCTTCTAATACAGTTCATAATAAAATTGAAACATATTACACGGCAAATACTTTTGATAATAAATGTTCAAGTGATTTGGTATTTCTTTCGAAAAGTATTTCTAAAATGAAACTTGTGACTAAAGCTGCGCCTAATGATACATTGAAGCTAATTATTGGAAATATGGATGATAATGAAAGTGTATATGCAATTGTACCTATATCAAATTGGAGTCAATATGATATAGAGGATCAAAAGGTTAATTATACTAGAGTAGCTGCAAATTCTTATGCTTATATGGATATAAATATTCCTGAAGAAAATGGTCCATTTCAGATAATCGTATTTAAAAATCCATTTTCAGAAGATTCACAATTAGAATATGTTGATACAACTTCAAGACTTATAGTGAGGTGATGAAATCTTGACCTTCAGACGAGTAAAGCATTTTTTATATGTACTTTTCTGAAGGTCTTATTTGTGTTAAAATTAATAGCTACGATTTATATGGAATTTGGAGATATTATGTATAAGATTTTAAAAAAAGAAGGCAGAGCAAAAAGAGCTCAGCTAGAAACAGTACATGGTACTATACAGACACCTGTTTTTATGAATGTTGCTACAGTTGCAGCTATTAAAGGCGGAGTATCAACAGAAGATTTGGAGCAGATCAATAATCAGGTTGTTTTGGCCAATACATATCATCTGCATTTAAGACCGGGTGATGATGTGATATACAAGATGGGCGGTCTTCATAAATTTATGGGATGCAATAAGCCTATTCTTACCGATTCTGGCGGATTCCAGGTATTTTCTCTTGCTCAGAACAGAAGAATTAAGGAAGAGGGAGTTTACTTTCGTTCACATATTGACGGACATAAGTTATTTATGGGACCTGAAGAGAGTATGAGAATTCAGTCCCATATAGCATCTACAATTGCAATGGCTTTTGATGAATGTCCTTCAGCAAGAGCAGATCATGACTATGTTAAGGCATCTGTTGACAGAACTACCAGATGGCTTAAGAGATGTCAGAATGAGATGAACAGATTAAACGGACTTGAGAATACTATAAACAAGCATCAGCTGTTATTTGGTATCAATCAGGGCGCTATTTTTGATGATCTTAGAATAGAGCATGCCAAAGTCATATCTGATATGAATCTTGATGGTTATGCAGTTGGCGGACTTGCTGTTGGTGAGAGCCATGAGGAAATGTACCATGTTCTTGAGCAGGTAGTTCCATATCTGCCAGAAGACAAGCCTACATATCTTATGGGCGTTGGTACACCAGCTAATATTCTTGAAGGCGTAGAACGTGGTATAGACTTTTTTGACTGCGTATATCCTAGTAGAAATGGCCGTCATGGTCATCTGTATACTAACAGAGGTCATATCAATCTGATGAATGCCAAATATGAACTGGATGACAGACCAATAGAAGAAGGATGTCAGTGTCCGGCTTGTAAGAGATATAGCAGATCATATATAAGACATCTGCTTAAGTCAGGCGAGATGCTGGGTATGAGACTATGCGTTCTTCATAATCTGTATTTCTATAATACAATGATGCTGGAAATCAGACTTGCTCTGGAAGAAGGAAGATTTGCACAGTACAAGAAGGCCAAACTCGATGGCATGATGGAATATGACAGTATTACAAGCGGCACTAAATATGACATTGCAAAAGGTTGGAAAAAAGGATAATTTACCAATCTTTTACTTGTGTTTGATATCTTTTTTGTGTATCATTGTTTTTAGTGTTTTAAAATTTATAAGAAGAATTTAGAGAAAAAAGAATTTCTTGGAGGTTTTTTAGAATGGGTATCTTATTAACAGACACAGCAGCATCAAGCGGAATGAGTACAATCGTATTAGTAGTTGTGTATATTGCAATCTTCGGATTTTTATATTTTGTAATGATCCGTCCACAGAGAAAAGAGCAGAAGCAGAAAGCTCAGCTGTTATCACAGCTTGCAATTGGTGATAGCGTAAGAACAACTGGTGGTTTCATTGGAACAATCATTGATGTTCAGGACGATATGGTTATTGTTGAATTTGGTAATAACAAGAACTGCAGAATCCCTATGGTTAAGGAAGCTATCGTAGAAGTAGAGAAGCCAGAAGACGCTGTAGAGAAGTAATTTGAAATAGAAATTGCATAGAACTATAATTAAGCCGTATGGAGTTAAATCTATACGGCTTTCTTTGTGGACCCCGTCCTCCCTTGGTCTTATCCACCACATTACACATCAAGAAATTAATCATTAAATTAACCAATTAATATTAATTTATATCAAGAAACCTATACTTGATTTTTTGTTTTAAGTAATATAAGATTTATATTAGACTTTTTTACATTAAAGTATAAAAATCTCAAAGTAAAAATGAACACGAAGAAAAGAGGATTTTGGGTATGAAGATGAATGTTACTTGCATTCCGGGAGACGGAATAGGTCCAGAGATTGTTGCAGAGGCAAGAAAAGTTCTAGACAAGGTTGCCAGTGTCTATGGACATGAGATTGATTATACAGATATTCTTATGGGCGGATGCTCAATTGACAAATACGGTGTACCTCTTACAGATGAAGCTATAGAAACAGCCAAGGCTGCAGATGCAGTTCTTATGGGTTCAATTGGTGGTGATACAACAACTTCACCATGGTACAAACTTCCACCACATTTAAGACCAGAAGCAGGACTTTTGAAGATTAGAAAGAGTCTTGGACTGTTTGCAAATCTTCGTCCAGCATTTTTATATCCACAGCTCAAGGATGCATGTCCTTTAAAAGAAGCTACTGGTGATAAGGGCTTTGATATGCTCATTATGAGAGAGCTTACAGGCGGTCTGTACTTCGGCGAGAGAAAGACAGAAGAAATCGATGGAGAACAGGTAGCTACAGATACTCTTACATATAAAGAAAGCGAAATCAGACGAATTGCAATTAAAGGATTTGAAGTTGCAATGAAGCGTCGCAAAAAAGTTACAAGTGTAGATAAAGCAAATGTTCTAGATTCATCAAGACTTTGGAGAAAAGTTGTAGAAGAAGTTGCCAAGGATTATCCAGAAGTAACTCTAGAGCATATGTTAGTTGATAACTGTGCAATGCAGCTTGTAAAAAATCCAGCTCAGTTTGATGTTGTTCTGACAGAAAACATGTTTGGTGATATACTTTCAGATGAGGCTAGTATGATTACAGGATCAATTGGAATGCTTTCAAGTGCATCCTTAAATGAGACAAGTTTTGGTCTCTACGAGCCTAGTCATGGTAGTGCACCTGATATCGCAGGTCAGGATATTGCTAATCCAATCGCAACAATACTTTCAGCTGCCATGATGCTCAAGTATTCATTTAATTTAGATAAAGAGAGCACAGCAATTGAAAACGCAGTTCGTAAGGTATTAGAAGATGGCTATAGAACAGTTGATATTATGCCAGCTAATGCTGACGGACTTACTAAATGCGGATGCTCTAAGATGGGAGATCTAATTGCAGAGAGAATCATCTGAAGCAAAGAGAAAATTAACATTTGAAGACTATTTACCACATGAGCCGGAGAGCATAGTTGTAACGCTCATCATAATTCTGATGGCGCTATATTATATCTGGAGAATGATTAATCTTACTCCATGGTATGACGAACTCTATACTTATTACACATTTATAAGTAAAGGCCCTATTTATTCGGCCATACACTGGCCGCTTCCAAATAATCATGTTGGATATTCAGTATTATCTGCATTTCTTGATTTGTTTGGAAATTCATACATAGGACTAAGAGGAGTTTCATATATATGTGCTGTATCCAATCTAATCCTGATTTATAGGATTTGTAAGCGGTACATATCTCATTATGTGCCTGTTGCAATTATTTTACTCTATGCATCAATGCAGCTCGTTAACGAACTGAGCATACAGGGAAGAGGTTATACACTTGCAACAACATGCTTCCTTTTGGGTATATATGAACTTGACAAGCTATGTACAAGAGAAAAAATGTATATTTCTGATTATGTCAAGTTTTCAGCGATTATAATTCTTGGACTTTATACCATTCCAAGTAGTTTTTACTGGGTAGTTCCAATGTGTCTGTCTGGTGGTATATATCTGTTTTTTAAAGCTGCTGTAACACATAAGACATCAGAGAATTTTTGGAAAAACACTTATTTTATCAGATTTAAAAAACTCATATTTACATCATTTGGTGCGGCTATGGCAACGCTTGTTCTATATACAGTAATATGGCTTGCAATTGGTTCTAATTTGTTACTAAACGAAGATCCTACGCTTTCCGGAATGGGACATGTCAGCATCATTATGAATGAGCCGGCAAGAGCTGCCTTTAGAGGTATTAAATATATGCTCGACCAGCCATATATACAAAGCGTAGATAGAGAAGGATATCTGCTTAAGCTATTAAGCTTTTTGATTTCTCTTGGTAATTATTATTATTACGGATTTGGAATTGTACTACTTGTAGTTGTAATAGCAGCACTTATCATTATGGTAAGCGAGACTGTGCATCATTTCAACTATCACAGGACATGTTTCAATATAATTATTGCAACTAATCTGATCATGATACCTGTACTATTAATTATTACATGCAAGATTCCTTATTACAGGATTTTCTCATATGCAGGTGTACTTGTTGCAATTAGTATTGGTATAATATTTGAACACATTATCAATAATTCAGTCAGATTATATAATGCCAGAACAGCCAGGATTCTTGGAGAAAGAGCTCAGGCAGGCATTTACACAGAGACTACCAAATACAGGAAGACCAAGGACGTATGGTATGACGGAATTGGTATGTATATTCCATTTGTCACAGCGCTTATTTTTGCTATATGTCATCTTACAAGTTCGACATATTATGCACAGCTGGGCAGCAGGGAACACCAGATATCGGAAGCTTATTGTATGGTGGATCCTACTAATTATGACAATGTATGTGTACTTGACTGTGATCAGCAGTATCTGCTGAAATTTGAGTATGATATTGACTGCGAGAACATGAACATTATTGGGGCAGATTATGTTCTCATTGACAGAAATATGATGGATGCTGAATATAACGGATCAGATTTTTGGAAATTCTATCAGACATATGATTCCATCGACTGGGATTATATAGAAAACAATTTGACTAAAACGTATGAAAACGAAGGCTTCGTTCTCTACGTTCTAAAATAATACAGGATAGGTAGTGTTAAGGAGGTTTTTTTATGATTAGCGATCGCGTAATGGAAGGCTTACAGCAGGCTCCACACAGAAGTCTGTTCAATGCTTTAGGTTTTACAGAAGAAGAAAGAAGAAAACCATTAATCGGTATTATTAACTCACAGAGTGAAATAGTACCAGGTCATGTTGAGCTTGACAGAATCGCTCAGGCAGTTAAGCTCGGTGTTGCAGAAGCAGGCGGAACACCAGTTATCGTTCCTGCTATTGCTGTATGTGACGGAATTGCCATGGGTCACATCGGAATGAAATATTCACTTGTAACTCGTGACCTTATCTGTGATAGTACTGAATGTCTTGCTATGGCTCATGCATTTGATGCCATGGTCATGATTCCTAACTGTGACAAGACAGTTCCTGGAATGCTCATGGCTGCAGCAAGAATTAATATACCTACAATTTTCTGCTCAGGCGGACCTATGATGGCTGGACATGTTGATGGACGTCTTCGTTCATTATCAAGCATGTTCGAAGCTGTTGGTTCAGTTTCTGCAGGTTCAATGACAGAAGAGAAGCTCTGTGAATACGAGAGAAAGGCTTGTCCTACATGTGGATCATGTTCTGGTATGTACACAGCTAACTCTATGAACTGTCTTACAGAAGCAATCGGTATGGGTCTTAGAGGAAATGGAACAATTCCTGAAGTTTACGCTGACAGAATCAGACTTGCCAAGAAGGCTGGTTATCAGATTATGGAACTTCTTAAGAAAGATATTCGTCCACGAGATATCATGACAGCTGATGCATTCAGAAATGCTCTTACAGTTGATATGGCACTTGGATGCTCTACAAATACAATGCTTCACTTACCAGCTATTGCACATGAGGCTGGAATTGATCTCAACATGGAGCTTGCTAATGAAGTATCTGCAGTTACACCTAACCTGTGTCACCTTGCTCCTGCTGGTGCACACTACATGGAAGAGCTCAATGAAGCTGGTGGTGTATATGCTGTTATGGCAGAGCTGAACAAGAAGGGTCTTCTTAAGACAGATCTTATTACAGTTACAGGAAAAACAGTTGGAGAAAACCTTGAGGGTGTTGTAAACATGAACCCTGAAGTAATAAGACCAATTGATAATCCATATATGGCTACAGGCGGAATCGCAGTACTTAAGGGTAATATCGCACCAGATACAGGTGTAGTTAAGAGAAGTGCTGTTGTTCCTGAAATGATGGTACACGAAGGCCCAGCAAGAGTATTTGACTGCGAAGAAGATGCTATTGCAGCTATCCTTGGTAAAAAGATCGTAGCTGGTGACGTAGTAGTTATCAGATATGAAGGACCTAAGGGTGGCCCTGGTATGAGAGAAATGCTTAATCCTACATCAGCTATTGCTG
>CAMJFD010000134.1 GCA_946404845.1 uncultured Butyrivibrio sp.
GTGAGGTTCTGCCAGGAAGAGATTATTTTATTCCAGAGACTCAGAATAAGAGTGATCCATATGATCTGGATGAGACAGGATTTGCGGTTGCCATAAGAGGTAAGGGTATGCCTTTATTTAAGGCTATCTACGGTTCATATACGGGTATTTCTCCTGTCATTGCGCAGGAAATCTGCTACAGAGCAAGTGTTGATGCTGATAAATCTGCTGCGGCATTATCTGATGCAGAATTCAAAAGCGTATATACAGAATTTAGAGGCATCATGGATGATGTAAGAGATGGTAATTTTAAGCCTTGTATTGCCTATGTTAATGGTGCGCCTAAGGAATTTGCCGCAATAACACTTACTAGTTATAAGGATGCAGCTGGCTCTGAGATCAAGGAATTTGAATCTATTTCTGAAGTTCTTGAAACCTATTATGCAGAAAAAAATGCTGTTACAAGAATCAGGCAGAAGTCAGTAGACTTAAGGAAAGTTGTATCTAATGCTCTTGAAAGAAACGTAAGAAAACTTGATCAGCAGATGCAGCAGATGAAGGATACTGAAAAGCGTGATAAATACAGAGTTTACGGTGAACTTCTAAATGTATACGGATATAGCGTTCCTCCAAAGGCTAAGTCTGTAGTCGTTAATGATTATAATACCGGAGAGGATATCACTATTCCGCTTGATCCTACTATGACAGCTTCTCAGAATGCCAAAAAGTTTTTTGACAGATATACTAAATTAAAGAGAACAGCAGAAGCTCTTGAAGAGCAGCTGGAGGATACAAAGCAGTCTGTTGCATATCTCGAATCAGTTATGAATGCTCTTGATATTGCAAGGGAAGAGGATGATCTTGTCCAGATAAGACTCGAACTTGTAGAGGCAGGATTTATCAAGAAAAAAGTTACTGATAAAAAGGGTAGAGCGCATAAGATTACAAGTAAGCCGTTCCACTATATCAGTTCTGACGGATTTGATATCTATGTTGGTAAGAATAACAGTCAGAATGATGAGCTTACATTTAAGCTCGCCAATGGTGGTGACTGGTGGTTTCATGCCAAGGGATGCCCTGGTTCTCACGTTGTCCTCATTACGAAGGGACAGGAAGTACCTGACAGAGCTTTTGAAGAGGCAGCAAGCCTTGCTGCATATTATTCCAAGGCAGAGAATACCGGTAAGGTAGAAATTGACTATCTTCAGAGAAAAAATGTAAAGAAACCAGGCGGTGCAAAACCAGGATTTGTAGTATATTACACAAATTACTCTATGGTTGCAGTGTCAGATATTTCAGGACTTAAGCAGGTTGAATGATATGGGAAAAACAATTTTTTTTGATATGGATGGAACCATAATAGATACAGAAAAACATTATAGAAGACTGTGGGTAGAAGCGGCACGTCAGATGGGATATAACATGACTGATGAACAGGCGCTTTCTCTTAGAAGTCTTGGAAGACCATATGCACCTGTCAGAATCAATGGATTTTTTGATGATGATGAGGCTTATGGCAAGATTCGTGCAAGACGAATGGAACTGATGGCTGAAGTGCTTCAAAAAGAAGGGATTGAACTTAAACCATATGCACAAGAAACGCTTTCTGAACTTCAAAAAAGAGGGCACAGACTTGTAATAACAACAGCTACAGATGAGAGTCGTACAGAAAAATATTTAAGAGAAGTTGGACTCCGTGAATACTTTGATACAATAGTATGTGCAACTATGATTGAGAACGGTAAGCCTTCACCGGATATCTATTTGTATGCAGCTGAGCAGGTAGGGCTTAAGCCGGAAGATACCTATGCTGTAGAAGATTCTCCAAATGGTATTATGTCAGCATATAGAGCAGGATGTAAGACTATAATGATTCCGGATCAGACACAGCCTGATGATGAGCTTATGAAATGTATTTATAAAAAGTGTGATAGTCTAAAAGAATTACTTGAATTGGATGAACTTTCTTGAGAGAGTTCTTATAGAAACAAAGAATATCGCTAGCGATATTCTCGCACCTAGCGCGGCTGTATTTTTGCAGCATCTTCACTTCGCGCGAATGCATTTTTATTTAATAGGAAATTTGCAGAGCAATTTCTTATAAAAAAAGCGTGGTGGCAAATTATTTGCAACCACGCTTTAGTATTACAATAGAATTCTTGGTGATTAGATTATCTTTTTACTACTACAAGCTTGTAATCTGTGCTGTATGATGAAGAACCTCTAACCTGGAAATAGATTTTTTGTCCTTTTCTAAGTCGTAAAATTGATACCTTCTTGTATCCGTAACCATAGCCTAAATATGTATCCCAATAATAGGTTTTCTTATAACCTTTATAAGTGTTAGCATATGCATATGCATTGCTATTTGAAGATGAGTTAACGGCCTTAAAAGCATATTTGCCTGACTTTGGAGCTGTGAATACCCAATAGTCTACATCTGAAGATGATACATTACCGCTATATTTTTTATTTACTTTAGCAATTTTATCAGCATTTTTTCTGTTACCATTTGATTCTGTTTCATAGTTCTTAGCCTTGGTATAGTTTACTCTAACCTGGAAAGTATAATTGTAACTGCTGCTATATTGGCTGGTGTTTACATTTATATATACTTTAGATCCTTTTGCAAATGAGTAATTACCAGTTGTTGAAGTTCCATTTGTATCATATGCGTAAGTATCTACATATGTTCTCCAGCTCTGCTTAACGTCGTAATCAATGCTATAATAAGTATCTGAATATCCATCTGATCTTCTTATTTTACTTATAGGAGTAATTGATACACTGAAGTATCCTTTTTTTGGCATAGTATAAATAAATGTTGATGTAGTACCACCTGCTACTGTTTTGGTAATTGTCTGATTAGATTTGATAGTTTCTGTTGTTGTTGCAGCAGAAACTACATTGGCATTTTTTGCAGGAACCAGACTTCCTACAATTGCTACTGTAAGAATAGTAGCTAAGATTTTTTTGAAAATCCCTTTTTTCATACGTCTTCTCCTTTATTTAATTATTATCTCCCAAGTTTTGCGTTGCAAAACCTTTAATATTTTATCACTTACTAAAATGAAATTAAAGAGCTGCTGTAAAAATAGTAAAAGTTTTTAATTGATACTTTAAAAACTTTTACTATTCCATAACATAATATTACTTATTTTTTGGTAACTTTGATTTTGTAGTTTACATTACACTTATTGGCTGATGTCAGCTTTACATATATGTGTTAGAAAAGAAAAATCATGCTCTAAATGTAGAAAATATGCAAGTTTTATAATAAAAGTATATATTACATAAAAAGTAAATGTATTGCATAATAAATAATCGCAAATAAAGAATGAAAATTTTCATAAAAAAGAATATGTAGTATACTCATAAATTGTTGAGACTCTTATTTTATCTGCGTTTAAGTAAATACTAATAGAAAAATGGAAGGCTATAGTAATTTGTGGGAGGCTTTTATACGCACATAAATATCTGATAAAATGATTATATATAGTGTTTTTTGTGAGGGCTTACATCTATGGAAATAGTGCAAAATAAGAAAAAAAGAATGGGTGTATTAGCTTTTATTGGTTTTGCACTTTTATGCACAATAATACATATTATAAGCGTTATAGCATTTAATAGTACTGAGCATATAAGTGTCGGACTTGATACTAAGCAGGATACATATATGGATGTTCATTATAGAGGAAGCGATACTTCGTCCTGGATCAAGAGAGATATGGGCGTGTATGGCAAGATTTATGATGCAGCACTTACCAATAATACTAATGATACGATTAAATCATGGTCTCTTAGAATAGACGTAACTGACTATTGCTATCTGAACCAGTTCTGGAATGGTAATGTTGAAATTCATCAGGGTGTTGGTACTGATCAGGAAGTTGTTCAGACTCTTAATCTTTCCGATTATGAATTTAATGATATTAAGCTCAAATATGTTCTGGATGCGGCAGATATCCTTATTCCTTTGAAAAAAGGAGATTATTTTATTTATTATCCTGCCGAAGAATTCAGAGAATATCCTATAAATCCAGGCGATGAAGTAGTAGTCGGTATGATTGTGTATTTCGAAAATGAATTGGACATAACGGATTATACACTTACTTATATGTATCACAGGGATTTTACGAAAGGTATAGGATTTGCTTTTGTTCTGACGCTAAATCTGATATGGATGGGGTATGTAGTGCTTCATCTTATGAGTATCCTTGCGTATAAGAAGGCGCAAAAAGAAGTGGATATGAGACTTGCTGGTATTTCCAGCATGGCTGATATTTATGAAGCTATTTATTTAATAGATATAGTAAAAAATACTATTACTGTAGTAGGCGCTAATCCTGAGAATGATGAATTAAGACCAAAAGAGCTGACGGCAGAAGAGCAAATCAGGAATATGTTTGAAACATATGCTGAGGATAATTACAAAGATATTTTGATGGAATACTGTGATTTTGACAAGATTCGAGAGAGGTTATCTGCAACTAACAGTTTTGCATTTGAATATGTCAGTAAGAAATATGGATGGTCAAGAATAAGATATTTTGCAATGGACAAGGAGGATGGTAAGCCTGTAGATAAGTTCCTCTTTACTATTCAACAGATTAATGATGAAAAACAGGAACTTGAAAAGATAATGAATCAGGTTGAAAGTGCCAAATCAGAAAGTGATGCCAAGAGCGCATTTCTAACTAATATAACACGTGAGCTAAAAACACCTATAGAAACAGTTATAAATCTGGATAATCTGATATTGAGAGACAAGAGTATCAATCAGGATGTCAGAAATTATGCTATAGATATCAGAAATTGCAGCAGAATGCTTATGGTTTTTGTTAATGGAATATTGGATTATTCCAAGCTGGAAGCTGGTAAAATGCAAATGATGTATTCTGACATTGATTTCAAAAATCTGATTAGGGATATTGATAATGTTATGACTTCAAAGGTTATTAGTAATGGATTTGATATACAATATGACATTTCTGAAAACTTACCTGTCAAAATCTATGGAGATGATTTAAAACTGCGTCAGATAATCATAAATATTATCATATATATATTGTCTGATTCTAAGAGTCGTGGTGTCAAGCTGGGAATATATGGCAAAGCAATAGATGAAAAGCATATACATTTACTATTTTCTGTCAAAAATCTTAATATGAATAATTCTCTAAATGAGACTGATTATAAAAATAATAATAATCAGAAAGATTTGATGATGGATAGTGGAATGGGAATGAATCTGGTAACTGCTCTACTGAAATTCATGGGAACAGAACTCAAGGTTGTAAAAATTAATGGTACAAATGCGGAGCTATATTTTGAACTGGATCAAAAGATTGTAGACAATACTCCTATTGGCAAAGTAAACTGGCCTGAATATTTATCAGATGATTATAGAAAATAAAGGAGATTATGTACACTATGGCAACTGTAATAATGGGGGCATGCCTTGCTATATCTATTATGGTTATAGTCTATATGTCTCAAAAAAATTATGAAAATATAGATATATATTATTGGACTATAGTAATTCTCGTTCCTATTATAATTTTAGGATATTGGCTTAAGACTAGAATTACCACTACAGAAGGTGCGCTTATAAGTTTCTGCTATATATATCTTGATAGCACTGTTTTACTAGCGGTTATATTGTTTTGTGTATTGAGATTTTTGGGTATAACACCGAGGAGATGGGTCAAGGTAATTGTATATACTTTTACATTTATTCATCTGGCTACCTTTTGGCTATGTATAGATAACAATTTATATTACAAAAAAATGGATCTCATTTTTACTGACATGGGAACTGTGACCAAAATGGTAAGCGGTCCGCTTAAGACAGTGCATTGGATATATCTTTTGTTCGTAATAGGAAGCATATTGGGAGTTGTAATTATAGCTCATATTAGAAAAGGAACATATTCTAGAAGAACTCTATATCTATATACAGTGCTATTGACAATCGGTATTTGTGTTTATGTTATAGAAACAGTTTTTGATGTTGATTTTTCGTGCCTGCCGGTATTGTATGTAACTGCAGATATATTAGTTGCTCATAATTATGATCATGCCCATACACATGATATATCATGCCTTATATCAGAGCAGCAAAAATACCATAGTAACAGAGGATATGCTGCATTTGATTTGAAAGGTTGTTATCTTAGCAGTAACCATAAAATATATGATTTTTTACCAGAACTGCAAATGCAGATTGTAGATGAACCATTAGAAAAAGACAGTTATCTGGCAGGAATATTCTATAGTCTTATAGATGAATTTAAAAATGGTACAGCAACAAGTAAGATTTTTAAAGTTAAAGATTTGATTTGTCAGTGTGAGATAACTGAATTTTCTATCAGAAAAGATGGTAGAATACAAGGATATCTGTTTGATATACGTGATGTTACTGAAGAACAAAAAGTGATTAAAGTAATGCAGGACTATAATGAGACTTTAAATCATGAAGTAGAGGAGAAAACAGAAAACATCAGAAATATCCAGGAGAGAGTTGTTTTAGGACTGGCAAACATGGTTGAAAACCGAGATAGTAATACGGGAGGTCATGTTAAGCGAACTAGTGATATTATTTACTATATTGTAAATGAAATAAGAAGGCAGGGGGTTTATGATTTAGATGACGAGTTGGCTGATGATATTGTAAGAGCCGCACCTATGCATGATCTGGGAAAGATAACAGTCGATAATAATATTCTCAATAAGCCGGGAAGGCTTACAGAAGAAGAATATGAGATAATGAAGACTCACTCTGTTAAGAGTGGTGAATTTGTAAATTTAATTTTAAAAGATGTGGAGGAAAAACACTTTGTTGATGTGGCTTATAATGTAGCTAGATATCACCATGAGAGGTGGGATGGAAGAGGCTATCCTGAAGGTCTTGTTGGAGAGATGATTCCTATTGAAGCCAGAATAATGGCTATTGCTGATGTATATGATGCTCTGGTCAGTAAGAGATGCTACAAAAAGGCGATGGGATTTGAAGAGGCTGCACAAATTATGCTTGAAGGAATGGGTACTCAGTTTGATCCTAATATGATGTCTGTCTTTATTGGATGCAGAGGAGAACTTGAGAAATACTATAGTGCTGATGGCAATAGAGGTGAATGACAATAAAACATATCGTTAAAAACAATATTGTAAAAAAATATTGTTTTAAAAAATATTGACAAAACAGATTAGTCTTTGTATAATTTATCAAGTGTGCGAGCACTAAAAGTGCTCGTACGTATATTTTCGTACATTATTGTCTGCCTTGCAGGCAATTAACTATACGGTTGCTGTAAGGAGGTGTAATTGATATGTCAATCTGTCCAAAGAATAAGTCATCTAAGGGCCATAGAGACCAGAGAAGAGCGAACTGGAAGATGAGCGCTCCTACACTTGTAAAGTGTAGCCATTGTGGAGCTCTTATGCAGCCACATAAGGTTTGTAAGGCTTGTGGATATTACAACAAGAAGAACGTTGTAGAAGTTAATGACTAATTGTTATTAAGTTTATAATGAGCATGAATTTAAGGCTTTCCGAATACTCGGAAAGCCTTGATTTTTGTATACAGATTTAGGTATACTAGATACGTTGGTACTAAAATATGAACTAATTGGAGGAAATACGAAAAGTGGCAGAACTTGTAAGAGTTGCAGTTGATGCTATGGGTGGTGATAATGCACCGGCTGAGATTGTAAAGGGTGCTATAGATGCAGTTAATGAATGCAAGAATCTGAAAGTTTTCCTTGTAGGACGAGAGGATGATGTTAATAGAGCACTCTCTGGTCTGACATATGAGAAGGAAAGAGTTCAGGTTGTGAATGCGACTGAAGTTATAGAAATGGCTGAGCCACCTGTAATGGCTATCAGAACCAAGAAAGATTCTTCTATAGTAAAAGGAATGTATCTTGTAAATCATGGAGAGTGTGATGCTTTTATTTCTGCGGGAAGTACAGGAGCTACACTTGTAGGCGGACAGGTAATTGTAGGCAGAGTTAAGGGAGTAGACAGAGCTCCACTTGCACCTGTTATACCTACCAGAAAGGGACCAGCTCTTCTGATAGACTGTGGAGCTAACGTTGATGCCAAGGCTCATCACCTTGTTCAGTTCGCCAAGATGGGTTCTATTTATATGGAAAATGTAATGAAGATCAAGAATCCTACAGTTGGTATTCTTAATATAGGTGCGGAAGAGGAAAAGGGTAATGCTCTTGTAAAAGAGACATTTCCATTGTTAAAAAACTGTCCGGATATCAATTTTATTGGTAGTGTTGAAGCAAGAGATATTCCAGCAGGTACAGCTGATGTTATTGTATGCGAAGCCTTTGCAGGTAACATTGCACTTAAGATGTACGAAGGAACAGCCAAGACAATGATGGGAGTTCTTAAGGAAGGCCTTACATCTACATTTAAGAGTAAGATTGGTGCTCTTCTTGCACTTCCTTCACTTAAAAAGAGTCTTAAGGCATATGATCTTAAACAGTATGGCGGAGCTCCACTACTTGGACTTAAAGGCCTTGTTGTAAAGACACATGGAAGTGCGGAAGCAGTTGAAGTTAAGAATTCAATTCTTCAGTGTGTAACATTTACAGAACAGAATATAAGCGAAAAAATCAGAGAAAACCTTGCATCTGACTGATTGGAAAAATAATTTTCAAAAAAGGGTTTTCACTTATTAATTTGCATTGTATATTATATTGAGGTAAAAAATTTGATGTTTTTTACTAATATTAAAAAGAATATTTTTTAATTTTAAAGGTAGGAAAATATTATGGAATTCGAAAAGTTAAAGGAAGTTATTGCAAACGTTCTTAACGTGGACACAGATGAAATCAGTCCAGACACTACATTTACAGATGATCTTGGAGCAGATTCACTTGATGTGTTCCAGATTATTATGGGTATTGAAGATGAATTTGATGTAAAGATTGATCCTGAAAAGGCAGAGAAAATCTCAACTGTTGGAGAAGCTGTTGAGTTATTAAAAGAAGCAGTAAATAATAGATAATAGTGCACATATATGAGACAGGACATTTATGTAATGTCTTGTCTCGTATTTCTTTGTGTAAGGATAATTACAATTGTCCTTACACAAAGGAATATGTGACGATGGGAGTAATATGTTAACAGAATCAGATATTCAGAAATTCGAAGCTATAATTGGATATAGTTTCAACGATAAAGCCCTTATTAAGCAGGCTTTGACACACAGCTCTTTTGCTAATGAGCAGAAAATCAATAAGAGCGGTGACTATGAGAGACTTGAATTCCTGGGAGATTCAATTCTGGAAATGGTATCAAGTTCTTATCTATTCAAGAAATACCCCGAGAAAAAAGAAGGCGAAATGACTAAGATGCGTGCTTCTATGGTATGTGAAGCTGCACTTGCTTTTTGCGCTGCAGATATAGGTCTTGCCCAGTTCATTCAGCTGGGAAAAGGCGAGGAAGCTACAGGCGGAAGGCACAAAGACTCTATTATTTCTGATGTAATGGAAGCAGTTATAGGTGCCATTTATCTCGATAGTGGTATAGAAAAGGCTACTAATCATATCAATAAATTTATATTGAATGATTTGGAGAATAAACAGGTCTTTTATGACAGTAAGTCAGTATTACAGGAACTTGTCCAGAGTCAGGGGCTTGGACATATTAGCTATGAAATTTGTGGCGAAACTGGTCCTGAACATGATAAAATAT
>CAMJFD010000135.1 GCA_946404845.1 uncultured Butyrivibrio sp.
CGTTCTTATGGTTAATAAGGTTATAGCTCCTCTTACAAATATTACCAAGAACATAACAGCAATGTCATCTGGTGACTTTACAATTAACGTAAAGGCAGAAAGTAATGATGAAATCGGAGTTATGGGTAGTAAGGTTGGAGAATTTGTAAATTCCATGAGAAGTATGCTATCCAGTATCAATGATGAATCAGAGAAGTTAAAGCAGCAGTCTGACAACAGTGATATGGTATCCAGAAGTATGTTTGATGCATCACAGTCACAGTCAGAAGCCATGCAGCAGCTGAATGAAACAGTTGACCAGCTGGCAACAGCAGTTAATGATATAGCTCAGAATGCAACTACACTTGCCACAGTTGTATCAGATACAAGAGAGAACAGTGATAAGGCTAATGAGAGTATGAAAGAAACAGTTGAAATCTCTCAGAAGGGCCGTGAGGATATGGAACATCTGAGTGCAGCTATGGAAGGCATACAGCAAGCAAATAACCAGCTAGTTAATTCTATCAACAAAGTTGGAGCGGCTTCAGAAGAAATTACAAATATTGTAGGTGTTATCGGTAATATTGCTGAAGAAACTAACCTCTTATCACTGAATGCCTCTATCGAGGCAGCAAGAGTAGGTGAAGCTGGTAAGGGATTTGCAGTAGTAGCTACTCAGATAGGTAAGCTTGCACAGACCAGTGCAGAAAGTGCGAACAATATTGCAAGCCTCATAGAAGAGGTTCACAAGCTGATAGAAGATGCAGTTAATCAGGCTAATGAGAGCGCAGAGAATATTCAGCAGAATAGCGAACTGATTGAGGTTGCAGTGGGAACATTTGACAAGATTTATAGTAATATTCAGGAATCAAATCGTCTTATAGAAGAGATGATCCATGATGTAGAAAAAGTTGATGATGTAGCAACAAATGTAGCAGCAATTTCAGAAGAGCAGGCGGCAAGTGCAGATGAGATTCTGGCAACTTCTGAGAATATGGTTGAGCAGGCCAATAATATAACTCAGAGTAGTCAGGATGTAGCAGATAATTCACATGAACTGGCTAATACTTCCCAGACACTTACATCTTATGTTCAGAAGTTCAAAATATGATGGGGGGAATAATTATGAATAACAAAATGAGAATTGGATTAAAAAAATATATTTCACTAGCTTTACTAGGAGCATTTATGGTTGGAATGCTTTATGGTTGTGGTTCTTCGGATTCATCTGGAAGTGCCAAGGTACTATATATCATAACTGATAATGATGATACGTTTAGAGCTAAATTATCAGATGCAATTGTAAGCCAGGCAGATTCACAGGGGGTAGATCTTACAGTTGTTGAATCAGGAAGTTCAGTTGAAGATCAGCTAGATCTTGTTGAGAGCGCAGCAAGTGATGGTTATACTGCTATAATATTACGACTTGCCGATTCGTCAACCGCGCTTCAGATGAATGTAGCCTCAAATGGACTACCAATTGTATATGTTAACAGTGAGCCATCTGAAGAACATTTGACTAGCAATGAATTCATATTCGTTGGTTCTAATGAGGAAGAAGCAGGACAGTACCAGGCGGAATATGTTATTGATAAATTGGGTACAAAAGCTATGAATATTATTATATTCGAAGGTGAGCCAGGTCATTCTGGTACTATCGGCAGAACAAAGGCTGTAAAGTACACATTAAAAGACAACAACATAGATTACAATATTGTATTTATGGATTATGCAAACTGGTCAGATACAGAAGCCTGCGACAAGCTTAATCTGTTTATGAAAACAGGACAGACCTTTGATGCAGTATTTTGCAATAATGACACAATGGCGCTTGGAGTAATTGAAAGCATGAAGCAGAATGGACTTGATTATAGTGCTATCCCGGTATGTGGCGTAGATGCTACATCTGATGGCTGTACATCAATCCTTGCTGGAGAAATGGCCTTTACAGTGCTTCAGAATGCTGAGTCTCAGGCAGCACGAGCTGTAGAGGCAGCTGCGGCGCTTGGAACAGGTGGCAGCATAACAGATATAGAGGGGGCAAGTGATGACGGACTTTATATCTGGGTACCATTTGAACCTGTTGATGCATCTAATGCAGCTCAATATCAGTAATAAATGCTAAAGGCAGGGGTTATATATAAAAGGAAAACAGCACCGGGAATTATCATTTCTGGTGCTGTTTTCCTTTTATGAATTCTTCAACTTCTTTTAAAGAATTAGTGTTTCTGCGTTCGCTTCCGTTTTGCAAGGATTTACGATATCCGGATGGAGAAATCTTTTTTTCCATACGAAAGGCTTTGGAGAAGACAAGCGGATCTGAGTAGCCACATGAAATTGCAATACTCTCTATAGGCAGGTCAGTCAGTTGCAATAGTTCAACAGCTTTGGCTATTCTGTATGAAGTCAGGTACTGCTGTGGAGATAATCCCAGCTCATTAACAAAAAGAGTGTACAGATAGCTTCTGTTCACACACACATATGAGGCAACATCTGTAATTTTAATAGGGTTACAGTAATTCTGCCTGATAAATGCCTGTGCCTTTTGGACATAGTTGTTCCCTTTAGAAGAGCTGGCCTTATGCTCAGTGATAATAGTAGTGCTTGCAATCTCTGACAGGAAAAGGGAGAGAAGTCCATTACGTCTTAGAACATCTTCAGTACTAAAAGTGTTGTGGTCCATCATATCCTTGACTATATCGTAGAGCGTGTCTGCTTTATCACTTCTAAATATAGGATGCTCCATGGAAAGGCCAAGCTGGGAAACTATTTCTGCAGCTCTTTTGCCACCAAAGCCTACCCATACATAGGTCCATGGTTCGTCGCCGTCAGCCTCATAATACGCAAGCTCTTCTGGGATAATAAGGAATCCGTTTCCTTCTCTGAGCGGATAACTCTTACCATCAAATGAAAAAGTTCCCTTGCCGTTTATTATGTAATGAATCATAAAATGCGGCTTTATAGCAGGTCCAAAAGAGTGATGTGGAAGCGTTTGTGAGCAACCGCAGCAATAAACGTATAAATCATTAAATTCATCTTCACTAAATTCTAATTTGTAAGCTTTTTCCATAAACCTATTTTAACATAAAAGAGAGTTATAAATGAATAATCATCGTCTTCAAGTGACTTAGATATAGTTATTAGTGCGCGTGTTTTATTGTTTTTTACATGAATATAGGATAAAATGAAGAACGTGGAATGCTATTGTTTTGAAAGACTTGAAGATAATTATGTAGGGAGAAAATATGGACTTACAAGATTTATATGATGCTGGTAGCGATATCCTAGGAGAAGTTACCAAAGCAGTAGAAAATAATGATTATTCGAACCTGAGTGACGCAATCAAGAAGAGAGTTGGTCAGGCTGGTGACGAAATCAAGAGAAATGGATATTATAGCGGTAGTAATTATTACAGACCTACAGGAAATGCAAGGCAGCCACAGAATAATGTGCAGCAGCCTCAGAATAATGCGCATCAGCAGTACTATCAGTCAATGAACAGACAGGTTCAGATGAACAGGACATATCATGCAGCACCTGTTAGCAGGACATCAACTGCTGTATCACCATTTCTTCAGAAGAAGGTCAGCAATTTTTCTGGAGTTTCCAGAATAGTTGTTGGTATTATTGGTGTATGCCTTAGTGGTTTTTCTACACTTTCAATAATTTTAGCCGGACTTATTACAGGATCTTTGGCAGGAGTAACTGCAGTATCAGCCATTATATTTGGACTTATTACTGGCTTTTTTGGATTCCAGATTAAATCAGGCGTTGATTTCAGGAACCTGATATCAAGATATTATAAGTATGGAAGGGCTATCGGTCAGAGAGAATTTTTTGACTATAACGAATTGGCAATGGCTGTGGGTGAAGATGCTAATACGATAAAAAAAGATATTAAGAAACTTCTTAAGAAAAATGTATTAAGCTATGCCAAGACAGATACAGCAAATACAACAGTTATGCTGACTAATAATGCTTATAATCAGTACATTCAGGCTGAAACAGCCAGAAAGAACAGAGAGCTGGAAGCAGAAAAGAATCTTATTAAAGAAGACACAAGTGATCCAAATGAACTTAAGATTATAAAAGAAGGTAATGCATATCTTAAACAGATTCGTGAAATCAATGACAGAATACCTGATACGGATGAAATGTCTAATAAGTTATATAAGCTTGAAGAGATTATGCATCGTATTTTTGATAAGGTCAAAGACGACCCAACATGTGAAGATGCACTTCATAAATTTATGAACTATTATTTGCCAACAACGACAAAGCTTCTTAATGCATATATAGACCTTGGTAATCAGCCGGTTCAGGGTGAAAATATTATTAGTGCCAAAAAAGAAATAGAAAACGCTATGGATACAATTAACGGAGCGTTTGAAAATCTTTTGGATTCACTATTCCGTGATATGGCATGGGATATTTCATCAGATATTTCAGTAATGAAGACAATGATGGCTCAGGATGGACTCACAGAAGACGATAAAATTAAAATACCTAGATAAATATAAGTAGATGGAGAAAGGAAACAGTATGGGAGAAGAATTTAAGGAATTTGAAAGCGCAGCACCAACACTATCATTTGATACAGCACCAGCAGAGGCTACAGCTCAGGCTACACCACAGACATCAATGAATGAAGCAGCAGCTCAGACACTAAAGGATCAGGCTGAATCACAGCTCTCTGAAGAAGAGCTTAAGCAGGTAGATGCATTTGTTGATCAGATTGATATAACAAATTCACAGGCTATTATGAATTATGGCGCTGGTACACAGAAGAAGATGGCTGATTTCTCAGAAAAAGCTATCGATAATGTAAGAACAAAGGATATGGGACAGATCGGGGATATGATCACCAGCCTTGTAACACAGCTTAAGGACTTTGAAGTAGATGAACAGGACAAAGGATTTTTTGGAATGTTCAAGAAGAGCGCAAATAAAGTAACTGCTATCAAAGCAAAATATAGTAAAGTTGAAACAAACGTAGAAACTATCAGCAACGAACTTGAAAAGCACCAGATTCAGCTTATGAAGGATGTGCAGCTCCTTGATCGTATGTATGATATGAACCTCAATTATTTCAAGGAACTGTCAATGTACATCCTTGCAGGTAAAAAGAAGTTACAGAAGGTTCGTGAAAATGAGCTTGTAGAACTTCAGAAAAAGGCAGAAGCTTCAGGACTTCCAGAAGATGCACAGGCAGCAAAGGATCTTGCAGCACAGTGCGATAGATTTGAAAAGAAGATCTATGATCTTGAACTTACAAGAACAATTGCTATGCAGACTGGTCCACAGATCAGAATGGTACAGAATTCAGATACAATGATGGCTGAGAAAATTCAGTCTACAATCGTTAATACAATTCCACTCTGGAAGAACCAGATGGTTATTGCTATCGGCGTAGAGCATGCTACACAGGCTGCTAAGGCTGAAAGAGAAGTTAACGATATGACTAATGAACTTCTCAAGAAGAATGCTGATGCCCTTAAAGTAGCTACTATTGAAGCTACTAAGGAATCTGAGAGAGGTATCGTTGATCTTGAGACACTTAAGCATACAAATGAAACTCTTATCTCTACTCTTGATGAAGTTTTAAAAATTCAGACAGAGGGCAAAGAAAAGAGAAGGGCTGCAGAGGCCGAGCTTGCTGGCATAGAAGGACAGCTTAAAGAAAAACTTCTCCAGGCTGCAAAGTCATGATACAACTAAAACTTGTATTTTTTAGCTAAATCATATACAATATATAGTGCAGAAAGAAAGTTTCTTTCTCGGGATGCTTTTTGAAAAAGTTTTATTGGTTTCGGGGGTTACTATGGACGAAAAAAGAGTTTTGGACAAACTTGTTGCAACCTTAGATGCTGCAACAGCACCCGGTATGAGAGATGCCTATTGCTTAGAAGTTGGTTCAGGGGAGAAATACGACGAATTTATTGAGGAACTTAGAAAAACAATTCAGGTCGTAGCAAATTAAGAGAGGCTGTGAAAAATGACATTTATCATTTTTCACAGCTTCTTTTTTTATATCAAAAACAGATATAAGAATATAACATTTTGACAGTTTTAATAAACAAGTAGATATAGCCAAAGAAGCCACAAATGTATTATATTTGAGTTATCTTGAGAATAACAAAATAAATATGTAAATAAACGATATAGACGTTAATGTAACATATATAGATGGAAAGGAAAGAAAGGAATACAGAGATGATTGATCAGGAAATGAAAAAAGCTGTACTTGAAGGCTTCGAAAAGACATATGGAGATAAGGAAGGCGTAAAGGCTTATTTTGCACCAGGAAGAGTAAACCTAATAGGTGAGCATACAGATTATAATGGCGGACATGTTTTTCCATGTGCCCTTACAATAGGAACATACGGAGCAGCCAAAAAGAGAGACGACAATAAGATGCGTTTCTATTCTATGAATTTTACTAATAGCAAAGTTTATGAGACATCACTTGATGATCTTACACCATCAGATGCTGCAGGCTGGACTAACTATCCAAAGGGAGTAGTATGGGCTTTTGAAAAGAGAGGATTCAAGCTCGAAACAGGATTTGATATGGTAATCTATGGAAATATTCCAAATGGTTCAGGTCTGTCTTCATCTGCATCACTTGAAGTTCTGACAGGATTTATCTTAAGAGATTTATACGGTTTTGACGTTACTAATCAGGATCTTGCACTTATTGGACAGTATTCAGAGAACAATTACAACGGATGTAACTGCGGAATTATGGATCAGTTCGCTGTAGCTATGGGAAAAGAAGACAATGCAATCTTCCTTGATACAGCAGATCTTTCATTTGAATATGCACCAATAAAGCTTGATGGAGCCAAGATTGTAATTGCTAATACTAATAAGAAACACAAACTTACAGATTCACAGTACAACGCAAGAAGAAGCTCTTGCGAAAAAGCTCTTGAAGAACTTCAGAAGGTTGTAGACATAAAAGGACTTGGTGACCTTAGTATAGAACAGTTCGAGCAGTACAAGGATGCCATAGCTGATGACGACAGAAGAATTAAGGCAAAACATGCTGTATATGAGAACCAGAGAGCAATCGAAGCAGTATCAGCATTAAAGGCTGGTGATCTTAACAGATTTGGAGAACTTATGAATGCTTCTCATGTATCACTTCGTGATGATTATGATGTTACAGGTATTGAGCTTGATACACTTGCTGAGGAAGCATGGAAGATACCTGGTGTTATCGGTTCCAGAATGACAGGCGGCGGATTTGGCGGCTGTACAGTATCAATCGTAAAAGATGAAGCTATAGATGAATTCAAGGAAAAGGTTGGAGCAGCATATCTTAAGAAAATTGGATATGAAGCTACATTCTATATAGTTGAAATCGGTAGTGGCCCAGCAGTTATCTGATTATTAAATATTATATTAGGAAAAGAAGGTATATCACGTAATGGAAGTAAATGTAGATAAAGCTATTCTGGATTTAGTAGCATATGCGCTTAGAACTAATTTAATTGAAAAAGAAGATATTACATATTCTGTAAATCAGCTTTTAATACCACTTAAATTAGATTCTTTTAACGGAGATATAAATTCAGTACCAGAAATAGCAGAGTCTCTTGATGAGAGCAAAATAGAAGATGGAACACTATTAGAAGCAATACTTAAGGAACTTGATGATTATGCAGTTGCAAACAATCTGACAGATGGAGAGAGCGTAGTATACAGAGATCTGTTTGATACAAAGCTTATGGGTATACTTACACCAAAGCCAAGTCAGGTTATCAGAAAATTCAATGATATATACAAAGAAGATGCAGTAAAGGCAACAGACTTCTATTATGAGATGTCCAGAAATACAGATTATATTAGAAGATACAGAATATCCAAGGATGTTAAGTGGGTTACACCTACAGAGTACGGCGACCTTGATATAACAATTAATTTATCAAAACCAGAAAAAGATCCAAAAGCAATTGCTGCAGCCAAGAATGCCAAGCAGAGCGGATATCCTAAATGCCAGTTATGTATGGAAAATGAAGGCTATGCCGGAAGAGTTGATCATCCTGCAAGAGAAAACCACAGAATAATACCTGTAACTATACAGAATTCAAAGTGGGGATTCCAGTATTCACCATATGTATACTACAATGAGCACTGCATTGTATTTAACTCACAGCATATACCTATGAAGATAGAGCATAACACATTCTGCAAACTGTTTGATTTTGTTAAGCAGTTCCCACATTACTTTGTAGGATCAAATGCAGATCTTCCTATCGTTGGAGGTTCAATACTTAGTCACGATCACTTCCAGGGCGGACATTACACATTTGCAATGGCCAAGGCTCCAGTAGAGAGAACATTTACTGTAAATGGATTTGAAGACGTACAGAGCGGAATAGTTAAATGGCCAATGTCAGTAATAAGACTTTCAGGTTCTGATACAGACAGAATAATAGAACTTGCTGACAAAATCTTAAGTGCATGGCGTGAGTATACAGATGAAGATGCATTCATATATGCATATACAGATGGAACACCACATAATACAATTACACCAATTGCCAGAATGAGAGATGGCAAGTACGAACTGGATCTTGTACTTAGAAACAACATTACAACAGATGAGCATCCACTTGGAGTTTATCATCCACATGCTACTCTTCATCATATCAAGAAAGAGAATATTGGACTTATCGAGGTAATGGGACTTGCAGTTCTGCCAGCCAGATTAAAAAATGAGATGGCTCTTTTAAAAGATGCTATAATAAAGGGCGAAGATATTCGTAGTAACCCTGAAATCGAAAAGCATGCTGACTGGGTAGATGAATTCAAGGCAGGATACGACCATATCGGAGCTGATAATATTGATGATGTTATACAGGCAGAAATTGGTAAAGTATTCATGCACGTACTTGAAGATGCAGGTGTTTATAAGAGAACGCCAGAAGGTCAAAAGGCTTTTGACAAATTTGTGAGTTCATTATAAATGATTAGAAAAACAAAAAAATTAGAATTAAGAGTAAAAGAAGTTTTAAAAAGACTGGACGAGGAATATGGAACAGACACAAGGTGCTATCTTACACACGATAGCGCCTTCGAGCTGCTCATTGCCACAATACTGAGTGCGCAGTGTACAGACGCAAGGGTGAATATGGTGACACCTGATCTGTTTAGAAAATATCCTGACATCCAGTCTTTTGCTGATTGTGATGTAAAAGAGCTGGAAAAAGACATTCATTCTATAGGCTTCTATCACAGCAAAGCCAAAAATATAAAAGGATGTGCCAGAAAACTACTGGATGATTTTAATGGAGAAGTTCCATCTGACATAGATGCCCTTGTATCTCTTCCTGGAGTAGGGCGTAAGACTGCTAATGTTGTAAGAGGAAATATCTATGAAATTCCAAGTATAGTTGTAGATACACATGTTAAGAGAATATCTAACAGACTTGGATTTACAGATTCAGATGATCCTGTGCAGGTAGAACAAGACCTTATGAAAATTCTTCCTAAGGAGAACTGGATCAGATACAATCTGCAGATAATATCTCTTGGCAGGACGATATGTAAGGCACCTACGGCCAAATGCTGCGAGTGCTATCTTACTGATGTATGTCCATCATGCAATTGTGA
>CAMJFD010000136.1 GCA_946404845.1 uncultured Butyrivibrio sp.
CGCCGAAATCCGTGAGAATCATCTTCGCCATCGCCACGATATCGCGCGATTTGGTCTTGTAAAAGCCGCAGGACTTGATGTATTCAGCGACCTCCGATACCTCTGCCTGCGCGAAGCTCTCCGCATCGGGAAAGCGTTCAAGAATTTTGACTTCACGAAAGGTATATGGGCCAGTCCCTGGTGCGGACTTGATAATTTCAAGTTCCTTATTGCATCAAAGGCGACGTTCATATCTATCACAAGGAACACAGTTCTGTACTATCTGTTATTTACAGCTGTTGGAACAGTACTGAATGTTATTCTGGCAATTGCAATTGATCAGCTGATTCTCAAAAAGATGGCTAAGACAATGCAAACACTCATGATTATTCCAGTATTCATTTCATATGCAGCAGTACAGTTCATTGTATATGCATTTATTAGTTCAGATACTGGTATCATCAATAATCTTCTTGGAACAAGTACAAGATTTTATTCAGAAGCAGGCTTATGGCCATGGATATTACTGATAGTTAAGATCTGGAAGGATACAGGTTATGGTTCAGTACTATACATGTCAGTACTTGCGGGTATTGATTCATCACTTTATGAAGCCGCTGAAATCGATGGTGCCAATAAGTGGCAGCAGATAAGACACATTACTATACCAGCACTCATACCTATGATTACAGTTATGTTGCTCTTATCAGTTGGTAACGTTATGAGATCTGATACAGGTTTGTTCTATCAGGTAACCAGAAATAGCGGAATTCTGTATGATACAACTCAGGTTATTGATTCATACGTACTGAATGCTATCTTTAAGAATTCTAACTTTGGATTTACAGCAGCAACATCTTTCTTCCAGTCAATTGTCGGATTGTTACTAATGCTACTTGCAAACTTTACAGTTCGTAAGATTGAACCAGAAAACGCATTATTCTAAGGGAGAGAGGACAAGAGTATGGCAAAAGCAGTTAGTAAAAGAAATAGTAGCCTTGATTTGGCACCTTCTAAGAGGGACAGATTTGGAGTAGGCCAGTTCATACTGGCAGTACTGCTTCTCTTATATACATTATTTTGCTTCTTACCAGTATTGCTGGTATTCATAGCAGCATTTACAGATGAGACTTATATAACACAGCATGGATTTTCATTCTTCCCTGCCAAGTGGTCTCTTATAGGATTTAATTCAGTACTCAGATATGGTACACAGCTGGCAAAATCCTATGGTATCACAATATTCATTACAGTATTTGGTACATTACTTGGACTTTTATGTATGAGTATGTTTGCTTTTTCTATCAGTAGAAGAGAATTCAAACTGGCCAAGTTCCTGTCAGTATATCTACTGATACCAATGCTGTTCAATGGAGGACAGTTATCAGGATATATCGTATTCACAAGTTATTATGGACTGAAAGATAGCTTGTGGCTCCTGATATTGCCACTGTGCGTATCTACAATGAATGTTATTATCCTGAGAACATATATTGTAAATAGTATTCCAAGTGAACTGATGGAAGCAGCCATGATTGATGGAGCTGGTGATTATAGAACATTCTTCCAGATTGTATTACCGCTTCTAAAGCCATCACTTGCAGCTGTTGGATTCATGATGGCAACAGCTTATTGGAACGACTGGCAGAACGCTTTGCTGTATATAACAACAGATTCCAAGAAACCACTACAGTTATTGCTTATCAATATTCAGAAGAGTATTGAGTTCCTACTTAACAACTCTAACGTACCTGCATCCGCAAGAGCTGCAATGGGAGGAACAATTCCTCAGTACTCAGCAACAATGGCAACAGTTGTAGTAGTTATTGCACCTATTATGGTTATATATCCATTCTTCCAGAAGTACTTCATCAAAGGTCTTACTGTAGGATCAGTAAAGGGATGATTTGTGTTAATAGCAACATTTTTGTTACAAAAACTTATGAGTCGGTATTCCAGTTCTGAGATAACTCAGAACAGAATATAAATTTCACTTCAATTTAAGAGGGAGGTTAACATGAAGAAAAAAGCATTATCAGTAATTATGGTGGCAGCAATGACAATGTCAATGCTTGCAGGTTGTGGATCATCCTCAACTACAACAGAGACAACAACTGACACAGAGGCAACAGAGACATCAGAAGGAACAGAGGCAACAGAATCAGCAGAGACAACAGAGTCAGCTGATACAACAGAATCTACTGAGACAGCATCTGGAGATGCAGTTAACATCAATCTGTACAGATGTACATTCAACCTTGCTAATCCTGATGGTGAGCAGGTTCAGAAGGTACAGGATGCAATCAATGCATATATTGCAGACAAGATCAATGTTCAGATCACTCTTACAGATATCGGTTCTGGTGAGTACACAGATAAGGCAAATCTTGCACTTGCAAATAACGAGATTAACCTTTTATGGACAGCATCATGGGAGAGCACAATAGGTACAAATGATCTTGTGCCTGCAAATGCAGTATATGATATTACAGATCTTCTTCCAGGAACAGATCTTTATAATTCAATGGATGAATCACAGTGGGAAGCTACTAAGTATGATGGCAAGAACTATTTCATCCCTGTATATAAGGACAACGTTGAAGGTTATGATTTCATGTTCCGTCAGGACCTTGTAGACGAGTATGGCTGGGATATTACATCAGTTAAGACACTTGCAGATCTTGAGCCAATGCTTGAAGATGCTAAGGCAGCAGGTCTTAAGTATCCTTATCTTACACAGAAGACAGCAATGTTCTACAGATGGTACATCGACAAATTTGATTTCTTTACAGCTGATTCAGCTACAAACTTCTTTGCTGTAGACAGAGAGACAAATGAAGTAGTAGATACAATTCTTACAGACGAATACAAAGAGTTCTGTACACTTATGGGAGAATGGGCTGATAAGGGCTACATCTCAGAAGATGATTACACAAAGGTTACAACAGATACAACAACACAGACACAGGATTGGGCTATTTCATGGTGGACAGATATCCCAGTTAATGACGAAGCAGATTCTCGTTATGGACAGGATGTTACAATGCAGCCAGCAACTAACAGATATGCTCATTCTACATCAGCTCTTGGTTCATGCTATTGCATAACAGCTAACAGCACACCAGAAGAAGCTCAGGCTTGTATCGATTTCATGGGTCTTCTGTATACAGATAGCACACTTGCAGATATGTACACATTTGGTATCGAAGGTGAAGATTTCACATATGATTCAAATGGACAGGTTACACAGTCATCTGAGAAGTACAACCACTCAATGTGGGAGTCAGCATCAGCTACAATCGTAACTCCACTTGATAATGAGCCAGCTAATAAGGCTGAACTTTACAAGGATTTCAACGGTGGTGCAGAGACATCATGTGCAGCAGGTTTCCGTTTTGATAAGAGTGCAGTAGAAGCTCAGTATACAGCTTGTGCAAACCTCTTTGAACAGTATGGTTTCCCACTTGAAAATGGTGGTATCCCAGCTGATAAGGTAGAATCTACAATCGAAGAATATCAGGCAGCACTTGATGCAGCAGGATATCAGGATGTACTTGCTGAGTTCCAGTCACAGTACGATGCATGGAAGGCACAGTAATTACAACAGAGAGATTATTCAAATTGAATAATATGTAGACTTTTAATAGCCCTGAAAGATTTTCTTTCAGGGCTATTTATTAAATGTTTATTATCTTATAATATTATTTGGTATATGTTATGTGGTATAATTAAATGTGGTATTTCATACATTAGGTGGTGTTTTCTATTTGAAAGGTTAGTTATGAATAGTAAGGGACTGGATATATTTCATTTAATAGAATTACTGAAGGTTCTCCAGGGAATGTCTAAGGAAGAACGTTCTGATTTCTATGAGTATAAATGCAATTATTATCAGTTTTTTGTCAAAATATGCTTAACTGGCGGATGCCTTGCGGCAATAATGTATATTATTTCAGACAGAATGCTAAATGGTAGTTTTCTTCCTACCCTTATTCCTAGATTTTCGCTAATAATTCCATGCTTATTATTTTGGATAGTAGAGGATAAAGTCAAAAATTGGAGAATCCAGATCATATTGGATTATATGCTGGCTCATATGATAGTTCTATCTACAATCTGGTCTGTAATACATCTTGAGATAAAAGATCATTTCAGTGAAGGTACGATAACCATGCATCTTATCTTTTTAACACTTTGTCTTGGCGGATATTGGCGTGCATGTTTGTGTTCATATATTGTTTTTTACCTGGAATTATTTATATCAAATCATTTTATTCATTACCCTAATTTCGATCTTATTATTGCACTTAATATACCATGTACTTTTGCTATTGTTTTTGCTCAGTTTATGTTGTCACTTGCGGTACTGGATCAGTATATGATGACTCAGAAGCTTGCGATATTATCTGTTACTGATGACCTTACGCAGGTAGGTAATAGAACCAAATTGGAAGAGATAATTAATGAGAAAAATGTTGCTATTCAGATGCCAGCTTCTCTTGTAATGCTGGATATAGATTATTTTAAAAATGTAAATGATACTTATGGACATCCTATGGGTGACAAGGTACTTGCATATCTTGGAAAATTCTTGACACAATCTGTTAGACGCGAAGATTTCGTTATCAGATATGGCGGAGAGGAGTTTTTAATTATTTTCCCTAATTGTCCTGTTGATGACTGTTATAGGATAATGGACTCAATTAGAGAGAAAATAAGTACTGCTAAAGACAGACCTGTTGAATTTAATATATCAGCTGGAATTTCTGAATATGAAGGAGACTTTGAAAAGTCATTGCGTAACGCCGACAGCGCACTGTATACTTCAAAAGAGAGGGGCAGAAACCAGGTTACATTATATAGTAGTATATAAAAATTTGTTGGGAGACTTAACGTATGAATATAGCGGTGTTTAGTGATATACATGGAAATCATGCCGCATTACAGGCTTGCATAGATTATTGCGTATCAAAAGGAATCACTAACTATGTGCTTTTGGGGGATTATATTACAGATTGTCCATATCCGGAGAAGACTCTGGATCTTATAAGGGTACTGGATAAGTACTTCAATTGCTATATAGTCCGAGGAAATAGAGAGGATTATCTTCTAAATTATCGAAAGTCTTCTGATAAGAACTGGAAAAAAGGTTCAGCAAGTGGAGCACTTTTATATACATATGAGAACCTGACAGATGATGATTTTGACTTTATGGAGAAACTGCCGATTTATCAGGTTGTAGATGATCCTAACATGCCAAAGTTTGAAATGTGTCATGGATCACCTGAAAATTCTGGAGAGCCTCTTTTTCCGGAAAAAAGAAATACAAAAAGAACTCTGGTAAATCTAAAGACTAACATGTTATTGCATGGTCATAGTCATATACAAAGTTCATATATATACAGAGGAAAAAAAGCTATAAATCCGGGATCTATAGGTATTCCATGGTACTATGGCGGTAAGACTCAGTTCGCTATATTAAAGGGCGATGCCAAAAACGGATTTATAGAAGAAATGATACAGCTTGATTATGACAGGGAGGTTATGTATAAGGACTTTGAAGAAAGTGGAATAATGCAGATTGCACCGGCATGGGCAGCAATCACAATGCATACGCTAAGGACTGGAATAGATCTTAATACAACAGTATTACTACGTGCGATGAGATTATGTGAAGAAGAAAAGGGGAATGTTAACTGGCCTGATATACCAGAAAAGTATTGGGCTATTGCACTTAAGGAAAACAAGATAGACTTATATGGAAGGGATACTGTGTAATGAATTTTGAAGGATATTCATACTCAGCTGAATATGCAAGTCTTTTGCTGGCTATAGTGATTCTGGTTTTTATGGTTTATACCAAGCCTCGAGTTACGCCTATCTATAGCATGGTTTTCTATGGAATGATTCTATCTGTTGGTGTGGTTGTATTACAGATCAACATTGTCAGTATGGTCATATATAATATGCCTTATGGAAGAGGTGTATTTGAAACTTTTATATGGGCATTTCTTGTGCTGTATTTTTTCCTGTTAATGATAATATTTAGAAGTGTGAATATGTTATCGCCTATCAGAAAAACGCGTTCATTATCAGAGACTAAGATGATGATAGTGTATGCAGCAGTATATCTGATTGGCTGTATACTGACATATAAATATGGCAGTATGTATATTATTACTGAAGAAGGCATTTTTATAAATGGCTTTATACATTATAATGTGACATGCGGAATGGTATGCCTTATAATGTGCTTTATTTCTGTTATTATGAACCGTAAGGTTTTATCTAAAGTAGTATTTTTCTATACGCTTATAATTATCCCCGTTGATTTTATAATTTTACTTGCTCAGCTTTTTCATCCATTCAATATATTTGCAAGTATTACATATGTAACACCTCTTGTGGTATTATATCTAATTTTTAATTCCAATCCATTTGATGAAGTTACAGGTTGTCAGAATGAGTATGCGCTACATACGGAACTAGCAAGATTGATTAGAAGAAAACGCCATTTTGCCATTTCATATATGGATTTTCCTCAGATGTATAAGGCATATTCTGAAACAGAAAAGGTTATTATAGATACTGCAACTGTTTCATTCTGCAGGCAGATAGAGCAGATGTCTTATAATATTGAGATATATAGAGTAAGAGCCGGAGGATTTGTATGTGTATATAGTTATGGCAAAAATGAGTTACTGGCCCAGAAATTCATGGATGACATGAAGGATGTCATGGTGAGAATAACTGGTATGACCAAATATATAACATACGGCAAAATGGTATCCTGCAGGAATAACTGGACATTTATAAATACCAATGCACTTATGAATTTTGTAGAGTATGCAAGTGGTATGCTACATAAGAATAATGAAAATGAGTGGATCATAGCAACAGATGAAATGTATGAGCAGTATTATTCATATGCCAATATTATGCAGGAAGTCGTTGATATCAGAAATAATATGGATCTGGATGATGAAAGGGTAGTGTGCTATACACAGCCAATTTACAGCGTTAAGGATGACAGGTTCAAAACTGCAGAAGCCCTTATGAGACTTAAGCTTGATGGCAAGATAATATATCCTGATAAATTCATACCAGTTGCAGAAAGAGAAAATTGTATACATAGCCTTACTCTTATAATTCTGAATAAAGTGTGCCAGAAAATCAAAGAGTTTGACGGCAAATACGATTTTGATGCAATAACTATTAATTGCTCGCCGTATGAATTATCCGACAGATCAATGCACAAGGATATTCTAAAGATAATTGAAGATAATGATATCCCTAAGAATAAGATACGACTGGAGCTAACTGAAAGCGCCATGTTTGACAATTATGATAATGTCAGATACAACATGGATGAGCTTAATAAAAGAGGTGTTTTATTTTATCTGGATGATTTTGGGTCTGGATATTCAAATCTTGAGAGAATATCAAGTTGTGATTTCTATACAATCAAGTTTGACAAGACTATATTATATAAAGCCATGGAGAATAAGAACTCAGAAGCTATGATGACTGTGCTCATAGATGTTATTAAGAATCAGGGGGTCAAGGCTCTAATAGAAGGCGTAGAAGATGACATACAAAATGACTATTGCATCAAAAAAGGCTTTGAATATATTCAGGGCTACAAATATGCAAAGCCTGTTCCTATAGAAAAACTACCAGAATATTTTGCTAAATTAAAGTAATACATTAAAGTAATGACTTGACATGAGCCTGAAATGCAGTACATTAGAGAAGAAAGCAGAATCTATTTTCTGCTTTCTTCTTTTTTAGAAAATAAGGAAAATTTATCTTGATAAAAAATAAGATAAAGGAGATACTGACTTGAATATTTTTGACGTTATAGGGCCGGTGATGGTAGGGCCATCCAGTTCTCATACCGCTGGAGCGGTCAGAATAGGTAATGTATGCAGAAAACTTATGGATGAGGACATAAAAGAAGCCAAAATATTTTTTCACGGATCATTTCTGACTACAGGAAAAGGTCATGGAACCGATAAGGCAATAGTTGCTGGTCTCATGGGATTTGCAGTTAATGATGAGAGAATACCTGACAGCTACAGAATAGCTGATGAAAGAGGTCTTAATTATAGCTTTGGTTCGATAGACCTTGGAGATGATGCACATCCTAATTCTGTTAAAATGCTACTTACAGGTATTTCTGGCAAAAAACTCGATGTAATAGCAGCTTCAGTTGGTGGCGGCAGAATACGAATATGTACGCTTGATGGTATAACAGTTAATTTTACTGGGGATTATCCAACACTTATAGTTCATAATCTGGATAAGCCTGGACATGTGGCTAAGGTTACAGGACTCTTACAGCAGCAAGATGTAAATATAGCTACTATGCAGCTATACAGAACAGGACGAGGACAGGATGCCGTTATGGTAGTTGAGTGTGATGAGGAAGTTCCATCTGATGTCATAAGGCAGTTAGAGAATCGTGAAGGCATAGTCAAGGTTACATATCTGGGACTTAAAGATTAACTGGAATTCAGGATTATATGGAGAGAATATTTGTATGTTACGTTCACTAAGAGAAATAGTTGATAAATCTGAAAATGATAGTATACCATTCTGGAAAGTTGTACAGATGGATGACTGCAATGAAAGAGCAATTGCAGAAGAAGAATCTTATAAAATGATGCTGTACATGTACAGAAGTATGAAAGAAGCTGATAATAATTATGATGCAAAGCTTAAATCATCCAGCGGTCTTGTGGGCGGAGAGGGTGAAAAGGTTAGAAAGCGTAGACTTTCCGGCAAGATGTTGAGCGGAGATCTGATGGGAAGAGTAATGGAAAGAGCCTTAAAAACAGGTGAGTCAAATGCCTGTATGAAGAGAATAGTTGCGGCTCCAACAGCTGGTTCCTGCGGCGTTGTTCCATCAGTTTTTATAACAATTCAGGAAGAACTAAATCTGTCAGATGATAAGATGGTAGAAGCAATGTATGTGGCTGCAGGTATAGGAAGTGTAATAGCTGACAGGGCGAGCATTTCCGGAGCAGAAGGCGGATGTCAGGCAGAGATAGGTTCTGCATCTGCAATGGCTGCAGGTGGAGCGGCATATCTTCTAGGAGGAACATCAGCAGATATAGCTAATGCTGCGGCACTTGCACTTAAGGGACTTTTGGGACTTGCCTGCGACCCTGTTGCAGGTCTTGTAGAAGTGCCATGTGTTAAACGTAATGTACTGGGAGCCATAAATGCAGTCAGCTGTGCAGATATGACAATTGCAGGTATCAGTACTAAGATTCCTCCAGATGAAGTAATCGATGCCATGCGCAGTATTGGACGTAATATGAACAGTGATATAAGAGAAACTGGTATAGGAGGCCTTGCAGGAACTCCAACAGGTGTTTCCATCCGCAATAAAATCAAAATGTAAAAAAGACCGTATTGCTTATGATAAAAAACTTCCCACACCCCTACATGCGATAAAACAGTCATCTACTCGCTTTACGCC
>CAMJFD010000137.1 GCA_946404845.1 uncultured Butyrivibrio sp.
AGCCACCTTTACTTAGGTTGCGCGTAATCTATTCCGGAGTTTCGCAATTACCTAAATTATTAAAAAAAGCATTTATTGCCTATAATCTGTATTTTATAACCCATACCTAAAGTGTAACATAAAAAAATATAGACAATTTTGAAATAAAAATAAAACTTTTATTCTATAATTCCTATTTCTCTATAATAAGTTATTATCAGACCTACAACCCTGTTATAACTTATCTTTCCATCACTTACCCCGCTCATCTTAAGTGATGTATCGACAAATGTATCTGCTGCCTCTTTGACAAGCTCAGTATCCAGAACCGAATTATCTTCTACTTCTCTCCAGCTCTCATCTGAGAGGAACATATTGTCCTCTTTGACAAGATCGCTTATAGCTACATGTTCCAAATACTCACTTCGTCCAGCAGCATCATAATAATCATTATTTATATAATTAAGTACGCCCAGGTATCCGCTATATTCAAATACTGTATTTCCTGATTCTATACATGCCAGAAATCCAAGGAAATTTGCCTCATCTTCATATATAAATCCCTTTGTATGAGAGAGTTCATGACACATCGTAAATGGCTTATTCATTATCTTCATTATTCCATTTATATTTGCTTCCATAGAAAACGGGAAATAATACCCTTGCATATACTGCTGACTCATAAATCCAGAAAAATATAATATCTTAGGAGTTGTAATATATCCTGATAATCTTGGATATTCACTACTTATATTTTCTATTGCTTTTTTGGCGTCCTCTTCCATATCTCCTTCATATAATACTTCTCCATTTTCATCTCTTGGAACTTCTAATGAGAGTTCATTACATTTTGTAACCACATAGTCTCTTAGAAAAGTCAGTTCTTCTAGCGTGTATTCTTTGGATACATCACTATAAATAGGAGTATGCTGATATAAGCAAAAACAATTGAGGGACATAATGATACATATTATAGTAAGAAGTATCACTGTTGATTTATAAAACTTTTTGGCAAATCTTTTGAATGTAATATAAAATTTGATATCTGTATTACGTATTAGAAATATAATTAAATATATTATCGAAATTATTATTAGTAAAACCAGCCATATAACTCCAGCCACTATCATTATCTCTCCTACAGAAAATGAAAAGCAGTCTGAAAATCTCATAAGTGGTAATGTCATATAAGGAAAAATGTTATCAATATAAAAATCAGCAAAAGACGCACTTATACTACACAACAAAAGGAAACATATACATATTAACCATATAAAACCTACTGTTTTAAGCCATCTTTTTTTCATCATATTGCTATTATATAACAAAAAATCTTACGAAGCATTTTTTATATACTTCGTAAGATTTTCTTTATATAGCTTATACCTTCTCTTGTGAATTTATAGCTCTTATGAACTTGCATTTGTAGAGCTATCTGTTGTCTCACTGCTATCTGTAGAATCTGATTCTGTATCTGTATCAGATGTTGGTGCTTCTGGCATCTGGCCATCTGTTGGAGCTTCCATGCCTTCTGGCATCTGACCGTCGGTTGGCATTTCACCTGAAAATCCTGCAGCTGAACCATCCTGATTCATCTTTCCAGGACCTCCATTGCCACCAAATCCACCTTGGCCGCCGCCCATAGGGCCGCCACCCATTCCAGCACTTGTGCCTTCTGAAGTTACGACACTTTCAACTGTTATAGTAGCTGTCTGATCACCTGCTGTTATAGTATATTCACCTTCTGTAATATCACTACTACTAAAAATTATATGCTGTATATCCTTGTCAGATATATATGATAATATCTCGTTACCTTCACTATCAGTAAGAACTACTTCTGTTCCAGCGCTAACTGTTTCTTCAAAGCCATATGCTATTGAATACTGAGTTGATCCATCTGTAAATGTAGTAGCCATTCCAGATGATCCGCCTATCATAACTGTACCACCAGTTATCTCAGCTACTGCGTTCATATCGCCATAATCAAGTGCTGCATTCATACTATCTGTTGGTCCATATACTACAACATTTCCACCATCAATATATAAATCACCATTTGAATCTATTCCATCACCGCCTGCATCAACTGTAAGATCTCCGCCTGTTATTCTAATATAAGCATCGCTTTCTTCCATCATGCCGCCCATTTCCATGGATGCATTATCTGTATCCTGGCTTGTGCTTGTAGATGCATTAAGTCCGTCATCACTAGCTATAACATTTATTGTTCCACCAGTAATATCAATTGTATCACCTTCAAGACCTTCGTAGCTCTCTGTTATGTTAATAGTTCCGCCAGCAATGATAAGAGCTGTACCTGCGTGTATACCATCATCCTGAGATGATATAGTAATATCTCCGCCTTCTATATATATAAATCCTTTACCTGCATCTTCTTCGTTACTGGAGTGTATACCATCTTTACCTTCACCAGATGTTAATGTAAATGTACCGTCCTTTATTCTTACGGAATCTTTGCCTTCTATTGAGTTACCAGTTGAATTTATAGTATATATTCCGCCGGTGAATACGACGTCATCCTTACCAACTATTCCGTTGGCATAATTTGCATTTATAATAAGTTCTCCTGACCCATTAAATGTTATATCCTCTTTACTGAATATAACACCATCAACACTCATGGTATCATCCGTTTGTACATATTCATCTCCTGTATCAGAAAGAGTATTTGTAGTTCCATTTGCAAGTGTTACAAATACCTTATCTGCTGTCTTTACAAGAATACATGCGCTGTCATCATTAGTAATAGTTACTCCGTCAAGGACAAGTGTAATCTTGGCCGATTCATCTGCTTCAATCAGAATCTGTCCATCTGTTAGCTCTCCGCTAATTATATATGTACCTTCTTCTGTAATAGTAAGGGTTGTTCCGTCAGCTGTAGCACCTGATCCAGAAATAGATATTGAATCACCATCTAGTGTAACAACTGTTGATGTAGATTCATCGTATCCAGTTTCAAGGTCTCCAGATGAAAACATATCTGTAAGATCCAGGCTCTCTATTGGTGTAATTAGTTCACCTGTATCTGTTGTTGTTTCTGTCGTGTCTTCAGAAGTCTCTGTTGTTTCTGCTGTGTCCGTACTATCTGTAGTTTCTTCTGAGGCATCAGTTTCTGATGTCTCAGTACTCTCAGTAGCCGCATCACTTGATGTACTAACTGAAAGTGAGCTGCAACCTGTAAGTATAAGTCCTGTAGTAAGAACAAGTGATAATATAGAAATTACGATTTTTTTCTTCATAAAATGTCTCTCCAATCAAAAGATAAACAATATCTTAATTTAAGGCATATTAAAGTTCGTTAGAAGATACTGCTACAGGTCTTGAAATTGAAATCTCCAGATTTCCATTTCTCTGTCTCATCTCATCTATCATTCCTCTTGTAGAAGCCTTAGATCTCATCTCAATATCATATGTGAGCTGATAAAGACTTCCCATTCCTGATGTCTTTACATTTTCAAGCTTTGCCTTTGATGTGTATTTTTCAAAAATATCATCGAAGATTCCTTCGAAATCAAGTGTTTCTGGTACTGTAATCTTAAGTGTCTTATGTTCATTACCCTTTTCGCCAAATCTTGACTGATTGAGAATAAGATTTGCAAGAGTAATAATGATTGCAAATATGCAGGCAATTCCGATATATCCCATACCTGTTGCAAGTCCTACTGCCATAGCAAGGAAGATACTTGTGATTTCCTGTCCGCTACCAGCTGCAGATCTGAATCTTACAAGTGAAAACGCACCTGCAACTGCAATACCAGTTCCAATATTTCCATTGACCATCATAATTACTATTCCTACGATTGCTGGCAAAAGAGCAAGTGTTATAATGTAGCTCTTTGAGTAATTATTTTTTAATGTATACATAAATGCTATGAATATGCCTATTGCAAGTGAGCAAAGTGTTGATGCAATGAAGCCTTCCCCTGTAATCTCCCCGTTTGCAATGATTGATCCAAAAATTAAATTAAGCACAGATTATATCTCCTTTTATATTACTCTCATTTATAGTTCTAAGGTCATGGCTTTCAGGATACATGTAATCCATATAGCCCCTTCCATATTTTGAAAAAGATACCTGGTGAATATGTAATTCACTTAGTATAGTTGCAAGTTCCATTGACATCGCACCTGCAATCTTGATTTCCATCAAATGCTGTCCGGGTTCTAAGATTTCATTTCCTACATTTCCCATCTTTAAATCCAGATGATCAACTCTCCATCTGATATTAGTATCAAATGTAATTCTAAGGTTTGGATCTGTAGTTCCTGCCATTGCTATTCTGTCATATGATATTGCCATTGCAGGTCTTAGTCCTTTGTAATACTGTTTGAAGTAATCAATTTCTCTAGATATCTGACTTTCCTTACTAAGCTTTACATCATTGTATAAATAATTAACTGCTTCTCTGTAAGGAACACCGATTCTTCTCTTATATACAACTCCTTTGAATTTTTTCTTTATTTCTATAAAGGCTGTTGTATCTTCTGAAGGAACTCCATATGTTCTAAATCTTAGCTTTTCCTTGTACTTAGGTTTTTCAAGTGAAGTTCTTATCAGTTTAAAATCTGGTGTGTCAAAATATATATTTAAAATGGATGATTTTCCATAGCTATCGACTTCAGCCATACCCTCAAGTCGTTTTCTAAGTGCTCTGTACTGTTCATCATCCATGAGATATTTAACTTCAATTCTTTGAAATACATCTTTAAATCCAGCCATCTCTTTTTCCTTTCCCACTAGTCTATGTGGCCTGTGTTCTTTTCTATACTTGCATTCTATAGGCCTAACCTAAATCAAACCTAAATTGATAAACTTATTTTTCGATTTTTGTTATCGATAGTCCATAAACTTTCTCTAAACCCTTATTTTTCAAGGGCTTAAAGATTTATTAAACAATTATAAAGTACGTTTTTTGAACCAAAATAATGATACAATATCGTTAGTAACACTGTTTGTTTGGAAAGATTTGAGGTTTTCATATGGCTTATAAGGTTGGAGATAAGATCATTATTCTGGATTACAACAACAAACCACAGGTACCACATGTCGTAGGAGAAATAATTGAAATTGTAAATAAGAACAGATACAGGCTCTTATTACCAGATAATGCCTGCACATATGAAACTCCTGACAGATTTAAGAAAATCTCAGAAGATCAGTATGAAAAAGACCTTCATAAAGTCCACGAAAGAGAACGTCCTCTTCCAGTAGATCTTCAGATAAATGTAACTAAGTTTGCAAACCAGTTTCCAAGACTTAGAAAAGATATTCTGACAAATTATGAAAAAGATAAAAAATATATAAGTCTAATCCATGCTTATGCTGGTAGATGTGCCATGTACGGCAAAGACAATGTTTCAGAAGATTTCATGTTAAGCTATATAGAAGCTATTGAAGGAATAAAGAGAACACGTAAATTCTTCCATGACCTTGATAAATCAATAGAATTAGTAGAATTCAATTAAAACTTCCTACATCCCGGAAGGAGATGAAACAGTCATCTACACGCTTTTTCACCGAAATGACTGTTTCATCGCATTGAGGGATGTGGGAAGTTTTAGCTTTTTAATCTATTAGTACATAGCCCCATTCCTATAAAAACGTATGGAGTTATTAGAATGTGGTCAAATGATACTGTGCCTATTCCTATATAGATAAATGTCAGGAGACTGATATTTATTAAAAGTGCTCTTTGAACATAACTATTTATATCTGTATCCTTATATTTTTTCCAGGCTTCTCTTATAATTGCAGCAAATAATAATATGTATGTTATAAGTCCCAGAAGCCCCTTATTTATTATTGTTGTAAGAGGGAGACAGTGCGCATTTGTAAGACGGCTGTTTCCAAATGCTATTTGAATCTGTCCATTTATATCTGGAACAGATTTACAATATGATGTAAATCCATCCTGTCCTACTCCAACTATCTTTCTGAAATCACTTAGCTCTGAATAGGCTCTTGCAGATATCTTCCATATAATTCCTCTTCCATTCCCCCAGCTATCATCAAAGTTACGAATTGCTAATACAAAAATAACTGCGATCGCTGCACAGACAAATATATAATATAAATATCTGTAAATATAATTCTTCCACACTGAATCTCTTTTTTCACATATTATAGTAATAACATAAACTAATATAGAGGCTGCCATCAGGATAATTCCCATTCCCTTCTGACTTACGCTCATCAGCATACTCACCTCATAATTATAGTAATCACCAAATCTATACATAAGTAGCTGTACTATCTCCATAGATAGTCCAAGCAAAAATATCTGGAACAAAAATCTTCGAAAACTACTCCTTGTATGAATTGCAAATCTTAATAGGACAACGTATGTTGCACACAGCATCAGTACTCCGCTTTCACTTCCCTGTGTCAGAGCAGACACAAGGAATAGAATTTCTATAGGTATCAGATAATATATACCTGTCGTTCTATATCCAAATACAAATACGCTACTAACTATTAGCTGAAGAAAAACTGCCAGAAACCCTATATACCAGTTGATATTTCCTATAGTAGATAAAAAAGATGCATTCTGACCGCTTATTTCAATTGGATATATACCAAATCTGTTAAAAACTGCAAGAAGTATTGCTATTGTTGGTCCAGGAAGCATTAATAGATAGTCCCATTCCGAGATACTTATAAGATTCCTATAAGCAAATAGAAAAAATAAGAAAAAAAGTGAAGGCAAAAATCCCATTCTCCATCCGGTTGTCCCCCATAGTGATTCTGCCTTATCCCATGCAAATATAAAAGTAATGATTTCGGAAATAGTACAAACAAAAATAAGATAGTCTACAGCCCTTAATTTAAAGGAATTCAGCTCTAGAATATTTATTCTAAATATAATTAAGCATATTATTATAAGAACAATGGCTATAATTGAAATTATTCTATAAATATTAAACTTGGCATTTCCAAGTCCATGATATCCATCCGTCATATAAAAAGGAAGAGCCATGCACATAAAAAAAAGATAAGCTCTAAGTACCATACTAATGCAAATCCCTTTTTTCAATGCTGCTCTCCTTTGTCATTAAATGATGTAAATAAACCAAATATATCAGCTCTGGGAATAATATTATATTCAGAAGCCCTGCCTGTAACAGGATGATTAAAAGCTATTCTGTCTGCACACAGTGCAACATTTTGAACCTTTAAATCACTCGATACTTTCTGTGATATATCTGTTCCGTATTTTTGATCGCCCAGAAGTGGATATCCTGCATGAGACATCTGAACTCTTATCTGATGGAATCGACCGGTCATAAGTTCTACCTTTAACAGACTTATTATTCCGCCTTCTATCTCTCTACTTTCAAGCGTTTCAAACTTAAGCTCTGCTTTTTTAGCAGTCTTATCATTATCCACAACTACTTTGGCAAGTCCATTTGAATCTTTAGTAAGCAGATCTTTTAGATGTCCTTTTCCTTCAGGCTTTCCACATACTACGCACAGATAACTCTTTTTAAGTTTACCTGTCTGTACTTCTCTACTCAGAACTGCTGCAGACTTTTTGTCCTTGGCAAATACAAGAAGCCCTTCTACCGGCTGATCTAATCTGTGTATTACAGCAAGATAAGGTGGTTGACCCACCTTACCATTAAGTTTATTATTTCTTGCTATATAATTTTTGAGTTCAGATACAAGATCCATTTGAAAAGACCTTGTTCCCTCAGTTGCCATACCTGCTATCTTATAGCAGACAATGACGTTATCATCTTCGTAAATTATCTCTGATTTCAAATATGAATTACCTCATTGATATTCTTGCAACTGCATATACAAAGTTTGGAATTCTGTCAAACAGATTAAATCCCAAATGTACCAGCATTGGTACATAGATATTATCTGTAATAAGATATGCAATTGTCAGAGGTATTATAATTACCATGCTCTCTACCATTCCAGCAAAGCTTCTGCCATATATACAGGAATTTAATAATACAGAAATGATTGTTGTAATTATCATAAGTCCTGCATTTTTCTTACAGATAAGTGCTTTTCTGAAAAATAGTTCATCTACAACTGGTACTAATACAACTGTTGATATGAGATATAGAATCATCTCAAATAAGCCTGTCATCTGAACATTGAGATTCTTAAATACAACATTCCAAAAAATATTTGTGATGACTTCTTTTCTTATCTCATATACAAGAGATACTACAACCAGTGTCGCAAGTAGTGCCACCCAGAAATTCTTACCTCTTGTAAAATTTCTGGAAAACTCATACATTGAAAAATCCTTACGGAAATATATGAGTAGCACCAGATAAAAAATAAAAAACTCATATACTACATAGCTGGTAAAAAATGTACTTACGAGTATAAACAAAGCCTCCCATAATATTGGGAAAATTAGCTTTTTATAATTCATGTCATATGCTCCATACATTCTGATACACCTATGATCATACTTTAAATCTGTATCCTACACCCCAGATAGTTTCAATATACTGTGGGTTAGATGTATCATATTCAATTTTTTCTCTGATTTTTTTGATATGTACAGTAACTGTAGCAATATCACCTATAGAATCCATATTCCATATCTTTCTAAAGAGTTCTTCCTTAGTAAATACGTGATTTGGGTTCTCTGCAAGGAATGTTAATAGATCAAACTCTTTTGTTGTAAAATTCTTCTCAACATCATCAACATATACTCGTCTTGCAGTTTTGTCAATCTTTAATCCTCTGATTTCTACAACATCATTAGATTCTGCGCCAGAACCTACAAGTCTTGAATATCTTGCAAGATGTGCTTTTACTCTTGCAACAAGTTCTGAAGGACTAAATGGCTTTGTAATATAATCATCAGCACCAAGGCCAAGTCCTCTTATTTTATCAATATCATCCTTTTTTGCAGAAACCATGAGAATAGGCACATTCTTTTTTTCTCTGATATGCTTACAAACCTCAAAACCATCCATACCAGGTAGCATAAGGTCAAGAATTACAAGATCGAATTCGTTATCAAGTGCTGTCTGAAGACCTTCATCACCTTTATTCTCAATAGTTACTTCGAAGTCGCTAAGTTCAAGGTAATCTTTCTCAAGATCTGCGATAGCTTCTTCATCTTCAACGATAAGTATCTTACTCATAACAATACCTCCATATAGTTATTGGTTAAAACGTCTCATGTGCCGTTGTTTCAGTTTCTGATTTATCATGGTATTCAATATATTTTCTGAGTACAAAGTGCATGCAGGTACCTTCACCTTCCTGACTTGTAGCCCATATATATCCGCCATGGTCTTCTATTATCTTCTTAACTATAGATAGACCTATACCACTTCCACCTTGCTTGGAATTTCTAGAAGAATCTGTTCTGTAAAATCTGTCAAATATACTTGCAAGATCTCTTTGAGCGATTCCCTTACCATTATCTTCTATTTCCACTC
>CAMJFD010000138.1 GCA_946404845.1 uncultured Butyrivibrio sp.
GCCCGGAATGTTCTGAGGCGTAAAGCGAGTAGATGACTGTTTTATCGCATGTAGGGGTGTGGGAAGTTTTTGGCGATATTATAATGTAACTCCCTGTTTCCAGATGGCCATGTCGTGGTAGCCTGCGATTTCACTCTTGAGCTTTTCGCCTGAAGCTGTTCTGAGGATCTTGTCAAAGAGTTCTTCTGTCAGTTCTTCAAATGTGTTTCCTTCGAGGATTCTGCCGGCGCTGAAATCAATCCAGTTGCTCTTCTTCTGAGCAATTGTTGGATTACTTGCAATCTTCATTGTAGGAACAGGACATGCAAATGGTGTTCCTCTACCTGTTGTGAAGAGTACGATCTGGGCACCAGATGATGCAAGAGCTGTTGCAGCACACAGATCGTTACCAGGAGCACATAAGAGATTCAATCCCTTAACATCTGTTCTTTCTCCATATTCCATAACATTCATTACTGGGAAGCTACCAGATTTCTGAGTACATCCAAGTGATTTATCTTCAAGTGTTGTAATACCACCTGCCTTGTTTCCTGGAGATGGATTCTCATATATAGGTTCTCCCTGCCTTGTAAAGTAATCTTTGAATCCATTTATCATAGAAACAGTTTTTTCAAAAGTCTCTTCATCCTTACATCTATTCATAAGAATAGTCTCAGCACCAAACATTTCTGGAACCTCTGTAAGAATTGATGTACCACCGTGCTTTACGATAGTATCAGAAATACGTCCAACAAGTGGATTTGCTGTGATTCCTGAATATCCATCACTTCCGCCGCACTTAAGACCGATTACAAGATTAGAAGCATCTACTTCTTCTCTTTCATCGTGTGAAGCTGTCTCTATAAGTTCTTTTACAAGCTTAATTCCATCAGCAATTTCATCATCAGACTGCTGACATACAAGGAATTTAACTCTGTCACTGTCATATTCACCTATATAAGGCATAAGTGTATCTATATTGCTGTTCTCGCAGCCAAGTCCAAGTACCAGTACTCCACCAGCATTTGGATGATTGATAAGATCAGCAAGTATAGTTCTTGTATGCTCCTGATCATCACCTGTCTGAGAACATCCATAGTTATGTGTAAAAGTAACTACTTCATCAACACTGCCTTTGACATCTGGATTTGTTTCTCTAACAATTGCCTGAGCAATGTTATTTACGCATCCTACAGTTGGAATGATCCAGATTTCATTTCTGATTCCGACTTTACCATTTTTTCTCACAAAACCTTTAAAAGTCTTCTTCTCAGTAGCCATAAGGCTTTCTTTCTTTTCTATATCATCGGTATCTGGATTATATGTATATGTAAGAATGCCGTTCAAATTAGTTTTTAATACATGTGTATGAATCCATCTGCCCTTTTCTACAGCTTCAGTTGTGTGTCCAATAGCATAGCCATATTTGACTACGTTCTCACCTTCAGCTATATCTTTAATGGCCATTTTGTGACCAGCTGGCACATCTTCAACAGCTTCTATTTCTCTGCCATCTCCAAGTGCAATTTTTTCTCCTTTATTTAAAGGATCAAGACAAACAATTACGTTGTCTTCAGGGTTGATTTGTAGAAACTTGCCCATATCAATCTCCGTTCTATAGCAAATAGTCGATTTTAATTCTATGTAAATTATTATGTAAGCGTTTACACGATTATTCTATTATTATTCTTCCAATTCGTCAACAAATTTTTGTATTGTAATTAGTATTTTCTTCATGTATAATACTTTTGAAAATTCAATGTAAGTGTTTACATAAATAAAACTAAATTATGGGAGGATAAATACCAAAAATGAGTACATTTATGAATGAAGATTTTCTTCTTCACAACGATTTTTCAAAAAAGTTATATCACGATTATGCAGAAACAATGCCTGTTCTAGACTATCACTGTCATATCAGTCCTAAGGAAATAGCTGAGGACAGACATTTTGACAATATTACACAGGTTTGGCTTGGCGGAGACCATTATAAATGGCGTCTTATGAGAGCATTCGGCGTAGATGAGAAATTCATGACTGGCGATGCTCCAGATAAGGACAAATTCCTTATGTTCGCAAAGGTTCTTGGCAAGGCCGTAGGTAACCCACTTTATCATTGGGCGCATCTTGAGCTGCGTAAATACTTTGATTACGACGGAATTCTTAACGAAAAGACAGCTGAAAAGGTATGGGATCTGTGCAATGCCAAGCTTGCTCAGCCAGATATGAGCGTTAGAGGTCTTATTAAGAAGTCTAATGTTACACTTATCTGTACAACAGATGATCCAATTGATTCACTTGAGTGGCACGACAAGATCAAGGCTGACACATCATTTGATGTTAAGGTTGTTCCAGCATGGAGACCAGATAAAGCAAAGAATATCAGCAAGCCTGATTTCTGTGATTATATCGCAAAGCTTTCAGAAGTTAGCGGAGTTAAAATTGATTCTTTCAAAGCTCTTAAGGATGCTCTTCATAAGAGACTTGATTTCTTTGCATCAAAGGGATGCAGCGTAACAGACCACGCTCTTGAATTTGTTATGTACTACCCTGCTACAGAAGACGAAGTAGAAGCAATCTTCAAAAAGCGTCTTGAAGGCAAGAGCCTTACACAGGAAGAAGACCTTAAATATCAGACAGCGTTCATGCTCTTTGAAGGTAAGGAAATAAATGACAGAGGCTGGGTAATGCAGCTTCACTTTGGTTGTAAGAGAGATAACAACACACCTATGTATGAAAAGCTCGGACCAGATACAGGTTATGATGCAATTGATGCATACTATCCAATGGCTCAGCTTGCTGACTTCATGAATGCACTTCACAGCGAAGGTAACCTTCCTAAGACTATCCTTTATAGCCTTAACCCTAATGATCTTCAAATCATCAACACAATTCTTAACTGCTTCAACGAAGCTCCATATGTAGCTAAGATTCAGCAGGGAAGTGCTTGGTGGTTCAATGATACTAAGAGTGGTATGGAACAGCAGCTCAAATCAGTTGCAGAATCAGGAAACCTTTCAGGTTTTGTAGGTATGCTTACTGACTCAAGAAGCTTCACATCATACACAAGACATGAGTATTTCAGAAGAATTCTGTGCGAATACTTCGGAACACTTGTACTTAACGGAGAATATCCAGAAGAAGATCTTGATATTTTAGGTGGAATTGTAAAGGATATCTGTTATAATAACGCAGTAAATTATTTCGAATTTCCATTGGAGACAAAATAAATGAGTAATCAAATGACAATCTATGACATATCCAAAAAGGCCGGAGTTTCAATTGCTACAGTATCACGTGTACTAAATGGCAGTTCAAATGTTAAGCCTAAGACTCGTAAAAAAGTTATGGATATAATTGACCAATATGGATATAAGCCTAATGCTTTTGCAAGAGGACTTGGTCTCAATTCAATGAAAACTATAGGTATCTTGTGTGCAGATTCTTCCGATCTGTACCTGGCAAAAGCAGTTTATTTCATCGAGAGAAATCTTAGAGAGAATGAATATAACTCAGTCCTGTGCTGTACTGGTTACGAAGTAGAGGACAAAAAAGAATCTCTTAAGCTGCTACTCTCTCAGCATGTCGATAGTGTTGTCATGGTTGGATCTAACTTCATTTTAAATGAAGCGGAGGAAAACCAATATATTAAGGATGCCGCCGAAAGTATTCCTATAATGCTTCTAAATGCTGATTATGATGCACCAAATGTATATTGTACTCTTTGTGATGATTTCAAAGCCACACAGGATGCTACAGAAGCTCTTATAAAATCAGGAATTGATGATATACTCTATCTGTATAATTCCAGATCTTATAGTGGTCAGAAGAAGCTTGCAGGATATCAGAGTGCATACCTTGCAAATGACAAGGTTGTAAACAAAGATTATCAGCAGTGCTTTGAAGGAAGCCATGAAGATATAGAAGGTGTATCTGCATTTGTTCAGAAATTATGGGATGATGGTCTTAGATTTAAAGCTATAGTTACATCTGAGGACTTCCTTGCTGTAGGTGCAACCAAATTTGCCAAAGCGAATAAGCTCTCTATTCCAAAGGATTTACAGATAATTGGTTATAACGACTCAGTACTTACACTGTGTTCAGAGCCTTCTCTTACATCTGTAAATAATAGGTTAGAGGACATGTGCATACAGCTCGTTAAGACACTTATCGGTACTCTTTCAGGTACTGAAATGCCTCAGAAAACTATCTTTTCTGGAGAACTTATCAAAAGAGGTTCAACAGACATCTAAAAATATTAGATTGTTAAATATAAAAAAGTTAGAAAGGAGATTCCAAATGGAATCTCCTTTTACTAATTACATAGATATTATTTTTAAACTGCTGATGCACAGTGAGGACACTTTGTAGCATCCTTGTGAATTTCAGATTTGCAATATGGGCAAATCTTTGTTGCAGGTGCCTCTGCCTCTTCTTCTTTTTTGATCTTGTCATTTAATTTGTTCATAGCCTTAACCATTAAGAAAATGACAAAAGCCATTAAAATAAAGTTGATAACTACAGTTATAAATGTACCATAATTAAGAGTTGCTGCTCCTACTTCCTGAGCTTCTGCAAGTGTTGCATAGTCTCCACCATCAAGAGCTACAAACATGTTTGAGAAATCAATTCCACCAGTAATAGCACTTATAAGAGGCATAATGATATCATCTACAAGTGATGTTATGATCTTCTGGAAAGCTCCACCAATAATAACGCCGACAGCAAGATCCATTACATTACCACGCATAATGAATTCTCTAAATTCACCAAAAAATCCTTTACCTTTTTCCAAAACTTTTTTCTCGTCTGCCATTGTGTTCTCCTCTTCTTTTATAAGAATCTTTTGTGTTATATATGAACAAGTCTACGACTTAATTCAAACTAATTCAACCTTTCCTGTCTGTCTTCCTTCATGCTTCTGGTTGCATCTTTTAACATCTTTTCAATATTCAGCGCTTCTGAGAAAACTGAAAAACCAACAGATACCCCTGCTCTGTAGGAATTACCGTCAATATACTGAATATCTGATAATATAGTCCTTATCTTTTCATCAAGAGTCAGTACTACTCTGCTGACAGATGCAGGTCCACTACCAGTATCTGGGAGCTGATGAACCATAACAAATTCATCTCCTCCAAAGCTAAATGCAACACTGTTCTGACCAGCTATAGACAGAATCTTTTCAGAGAGATTTTTGAGCACTTGATCTCCAAAATCATGACCATACTTCTCATTAGTAAGTTTCAGATTATCAACATCAATATAGAATAATGCAAAGTCTATATCTCTTTCATGATAACTTCTCACATATTCATCTATGGCATTATAAAATGCAACTCTGTTAGGAAGTCCTGTAAGATTATCTGTACCAGATATATTCTGTATACGTTTATGCTCCTGATAACTGCCTGTAACGTCTTCAAAAAAGCCAACGAGACCTACTATCTCTCCATCGTCATTATACACAGGGAGCTTAGTAGCTTCTATTCTGCACATCTGACCTTTAATAATACATATACCAGGCTTTTTATAGATAGATTTACCCTCCTGCAGAACCAGGTTCTCATCATTTTGGAATGGCGCTGGATCAACATGCCAGCCCATATCCTCATCTGTTCTACCTATTATCTGTCTTACAGATTCAAATCCATAATAATCCAAAAAGCTCTGGCTTGCGCCAAGAAAACGCCTTTCAGTGTCCTTCCAAAAGTATTTGATACTCTTAGTAGTAAGAATCGCATTTAACAAATCATGATCTGAAATCATATAATATAACCCCTCTAAGAAATATTATGTGGTACATTTAGTTTTAATTTGTATATGTAGTATATATATCCACATGATCATAAATACATCTCCATGAACTGGATGAACCAGCAGTCACACAGATATATTTATGTCCATCATTTGATTCCTGATAACTTGCTGCACAATTACCTGACTGATTAACAAAACCAGTCTTGGCACATACAACAGTTCCATTTGTCTCTTTATCTTCAATTCTTCTCAGGAACAGGTTTGAAATTGTAATTCCTTCCGGATGCTGTTCTGTAACTGAAGTTGTATATTTATGTGCTGACATTACTTCTCTGCACAAATCGTTGTTAATAGCTGCTTCAAGTATTATTGCCATATCCTTAACAGTGCAATAATGATTCTCATCATATATACCTACGCAGTTGGTAAAATGCGCTGTATCAGATATTCCAAGTTCATCAAGTTTCTGATTCATAAGCTCCACAAAAGCTTCCTGAGAACCTGCACAATATTCTGCAAGACCAACTGCTGCATCTGCGCCAGATGGAAGTATTGTTCCATATAATAGATCAGCAACTGTTACTGTTTCTCCATCAAGGAATCCAACTGCACTGCAATCATTTACATAAGCATAATCTGTAATATCAATAGTAATGGTAAATGTATCATTTAGATCAGTAACATAATCTGATGCAACAAGTACAGTTAATATCTTGGTCATAGAAGCCGGATTTATTATTTCATCAGGATTTCTCTGCGCTACTACCTGATTAGTATCAACATCAATAAGAACTGCATTCTGACTTATTACTTCTTCTGAATATATATAAGCTGTATCATCAGTATCAATTATATCATAGCTTACAGTTTCTTCTACAGAAGCTTCTGTAGATGCCTCATCAGACGCTTCTACTATAGCTTCCTCTGTATCCTCTGTTACTTCAACAACTTCGGCAGACTCTTCTGTTGCACTGATATCCTCTTCACTTGCACAGATACTATCCTCACTTCCTGAAATAGCACTTGCAGCATATGCATCTGAATTATCAGATCCTTTTATAAAAGAAGCAGCAACTACAATAACAAGAATAAGTGCTATTCCTGCTGAAACATATAGCTTATTCTTTCTGATAAATCTTAAAATAGCAGCCATTACTAACATCTTTTTGCTATATTTTTTTCTACTCACATTTTTATATCTTACTTCTGAATTACTGCCATCCGAAACAGGCATAGTTCTTCCGGATTTTGGCCTATTATTTCTACTTCTGTTACTTAGTTTTCTATAATCTGTCATATCCCCATAAAAATCTTTCTATAAGTTTTAATTCAAGTAATCCCAAGATGTAAAAAAGTGTCTCACTCCCAGATACCAGACATTTTGCCTCTATATAAAGGTTTCAAAAACATCCAGTCTCTTTACATAAGAAAAGCCGACTTTTCAAAGCCGGCTTAATAAACATTATAGTAAATTAACCCCAAACCTTAATCATCCCAATCTTCATCCTCGAATGCAATCAGTCTCCCTGACTTCTTGCCCATGTTATAGAATATGCAAGCTACGGCAATTACCAGAACTGTAACTCCTGCTATTATGCATAATCTCTTTTTCTTTTCTTCTTCAAGAGAATCGATATATTTGTAAAGGTCAGTTATTTTATTTTTAGTTGTTCCTGCCAAATCTATTGCGATATCCTTACCAGTGCTCGCAACGTCTTCAGCCATTTTCCAGTAATCCATATATTAGCCCCCTTAAATAAAATCTACCTAAAAATACGAAATTTTTTTCACATCTTTATTTTACATCTTTTTGGAGTAAATATGTGAAATCTTTTTAAAAATTTTCACTTTATTTTTGCAAGTTCTTCGATGGCTGTAAATATCTGAGCCTTGTAATTACCTCCATCCAGAGATGCCAGCTTAAGTTCCTTACGATAAACTGTTTTGAGATTCCAGAATGCTGATTTTACCTTATCTGGAAGACCTTCCTTGTAAGTAATAACTACTGTTCCATCTGAAAGTGCACCCTTCGCAAAATAATACTGGGCATGCATAGGATTATAAAAAATATTATGACTTGCAGGTGAAATACCAGATGCCCATCCTGATGTATCGCCAAAATCAAATTTGGCAATATATACCATAGGCTCTGCACAGTTATCAGAATCAACGTTTATCTCTACTGCATATACAGGTGCGTTGATCCATCCGTTGCCCATAACTTCACCATCAGCCTTACGCTGATACAGCAATATAAAACTCCAGTTAACCCATCCTCTCCAGTCCTTATCCGAACCATATCTAAGGAATCTGTCTGTAGGCTTATAATATAGCTGGTCATCCAGTTCATTCTGAAGCTTTAAAATAAGTTTCTCTATACCTTGCATTGTCTTAAATACAACATCAAAAGCATTATGCAGATTTTCACCCAAAGTCATAGAATTGTCCTCCATCTACTACAGTCTGTACGTTAAAGCCTTCAAAAGCCATAAATCCTTTTGCTTTCAAAAGACTCTTAAGATCCTGAACAATAATCTCTTCATATTTAGTTTTAGTCTGGATCTCATCAAGCCCAAGGAATATGTTCTCCCAGGTGATAAATCCAAAATGTACTGTTTGGAAATGTGGTTTTTTACAATTGGCAATATATATCTTTCTGGTGTCCTCTTCTTTTGCAACTAATAACAGCAGCATCTCTTCAGTTTCACACCATTCATTCATCATTTTGGCATCTCGTATGAGCTGCTGGTTATCATCAAATGGCGGACATCTGTATATATTATCAATTCCAATTCTGACGTTTTCTACAGACAGATAAGCATCCATTTCTCCATAGTTGTTTTTTGACTTCTTCCAAAACTCTATATCAAAATACTCGTCGGTACTTATCCCTTCAATAATACTACGAAATGCCTTGTCATAGCTTACTGCATATTTTAATAGAATTCTGTGTAAACCACGTAAATACGGGAAATACCTAAGTGTTCCAAAAAAATCTCCAGTCAGCTCATCTTCAAGGCATTCTGTGTGACTGAGCATTACATTACTCGTCTTATGGTTGATTTCAGCTATCATTTTATAACTCCTTTGTACTAAACAAAGTAATATCAACATCACAAGACTATTATATATTATTTTTCGCTCATTTATTATTATATTTTTGAGAATTTATAATAATTTCATCATCTGTTTACAAGATGGCTCTTAGTCTCTTCTAGACCCATCAATAAATGTTCTGATAAGAAGTCCGGCACCACCAAATACAAGTACCAGAAGTACAATCCAGTCAAATAATGACATATGAGGCATATAGAATCTTGTAGACATTATAATTGCAGCAAGGATAATAATAACTCCTGCAGCTGTAAGAATCTTAGATCCCTTTGAGCCTGATGCAAACATCCATATAAGGCCTGCTATTAAAGGTACAAATACCATACCTGTTGGCATTGTAGATCTACCAATAGAAATTCCGCCGGCAAAAAATCCTGATGTAATCATAACTCTCTGTGACAACATATAGAGACCTGCTATCAGCATAATAAGGCCTGCTATAAACATTGGCAAAGATGCTCCACCTCTTT
>CAMJFD010000139.1 GCA_946404845.1 uncultured Butyrivibrio sp.
AGAACTTGCTATATCTCTTATCTCTTCTGGGAAGTCTGTCAAATTCTGGTTAATATTAACACCTATTCCAATTATCAGGTGCTGAATACCACCACTTTCGCTTTCTATAGACATCTCTGTGAGAATACCACATATCTTTTTTCTATTGAGAACAAGGTCATTGACCCATTTAATATCTGCACGTATGCCACATACTGTCTCTATCGCGTTACTAATGGCAACAGCTGTCCACGCTGTTATAGATACTGTATCTGAAGGAAGAGAGTCTGGTCTGAATAGCATTGAAATATACAGTCCAGTATCCTTAAGCGATACAAAGCTTCTGCCCAGTCTTCCTCGACCAGCAGTCTGCTCATTGGCAATTACTATTTGTCTGTCAGGAGCACCATTAAATGCCAGATCTCGCAGGTATTTATTAGTAGAATCTACTGTTTCAAGGCAAATAACCTTTTCCAGTCTGTCTAATGGCAGATACTCCATAAGAGCTCTTTCTGTAAGCGCATCTGGAGACTTCCTCAGGATATATCCTTTATTTGTAGAAGATTCTATTTCATAGCCTTCTGCTCTAAGTGCCTTGACTGCAACATTTATAGCTGTCCTACTGACGCCGAGCTGTGCGCTCATTTTTTCACCTGATATATAATCGTTTGTATTTAATAATAGATTTAGTACTTCATTTTTGGTCATAGTTCTGTACTCCGTAAATATATTGTGATATAGGTATAAAAGGTACTTTTGACACCTATATCATATTATAAATCATTATTGAATATTCTGCGATGGATATTGTAAATATTGATAACTAATTGTGTTGACAATGACTTTTATCTGTCTTATTGTAAATAAGGTTATATTTCTAAGTTTACAATATGCAAAGGTAGGATAACACAATGGATGTATTACAATTGGCAAAACAAATTATAGATGGAAAAAGGCTTACAAGGGATGATAATGTACAGGAACTGCTGACATGCAATCTTGATGAGCTGTGTGAAGGCGCTGATAAGATAAGAGAATATTATATAGGCGATAAAGTAGACCTATGTTCAATTATCAGCGGTAAAAGTGGAAAATGTGGTGAAAACTGTAAATTCTGTGCTCAGGCAGCATGTCACAACACAAACTGCAATGTTTATGATTTATTAGACACAGAAACTATAGTATCAGAAGCTAAAGCCAATGAAAATGAAGGGGTAGACAGATTTGCAATTGTTAATTCAGGGCATGGTCCATTACCAAAGGATTTTGAAAAAATCATACATATATATGAAGTAATGAAAGAAGAATGCCGAATTGAACTGTGCGCTTCACTAGGTTTCCTTACGTCAGAGCAGTTCCACAGACTTCATATGGCTGGCGTCACAAGTTATCACAATAATATAGAGACTTCCAGAAACTATTTTCCTAATATATGTACTTCTCATACCTTCGATGACAAGATAGCCAATATCAAAAGAGCTATAGCTGAAGGATTAAATGTATGCTCCGGTGGTATAATCGGCATGGGTGAATCCTGGCAGGACAGAATCGATATGGCATTTGATTTAAATGAACTTGGAATCAAATCCATTCCGGTTAACAGTCTCATGCCTATAAAGGGAACTCCGTTTGCTGATCTTCCAAGACTTACCGAAGAAGATATCTTACGAACTATAGCTATATTCCGTTATATCAATCCAGAAGCCGATATAAGACTTGCAGGAGGAAGAGCACTTATGTCTGAAAATGGCAAAAAATCATTTATATCAGGTGCAAGCGCCTCAATAACCGGTAATATGCTCACAACTTCTGGTTCTACTATTGCATCAGACAGACAGATGCTAAGAGACTTAAATAGGGATGTAACACCTACATGGGCTTCAGAAGATGTGGATGATTACTCTCTTGTTATGGATTCTAATAAGTCTTGATATCTTACGAAAAAGGAAGTTTATGAACATCTTATGGATACGTTCATTTTTAACCTCATGCCGCGAGTGAAACGAGTGGCTAATGGTTCGACATTGGTGGAGCTCGCGACACCAATTCGTGTTTGAAAATGGAACATTTTCAAACTTTTAACCTCATGAACACATAAAGAACACATTTAGTTGTTAATATAACAATTGTAGAGAAGTTAATAACTTCCTCTTCTCATAAGAAAACAAGAACGGCGAAGACCTCATCGTAAGATGAGGTCTTTTGCTGTATCGAAATATTTTTTAAGGAGTAGTACTGTACTTAGCCTTTTACAGCTCCAATCATTACACCTTTTTCAAAATACTTCTGAATAAATGGATATACGCAGAGTATCGGAAGGGTAGAAACTATAATGATAGCGTACTTAACCTGGTCAGCACTAGACTGACCATATCCGCCCTGAACACCACCGTTACCATTTGCAAATGCCTGATTTAGTAGCAGTATCTCTCGCAGAACTATCTGAAGAGGTGCGTTATCTGCCTTACTGTTATATATCAGAGCATTGAAATAGTCATTCCAGTGGAATACCGCATAATAAAGTGCCAATACAGATATAACTGCCTTAGATAATGGCATTACTACAGTCATAAAATATTTGAAATGCGAACATCCATCCAATATGGCTGCTTCGTATAAGTCTTCCGGTATCGCGCTCTGCATAAATGTCCTACAGATAATCAGGTTGTAAGTATTAATCGCTACAAATATGATCAGAATCGTCTTAGTAGAAATAAGTCCAAGGGATGACACTGTCATATATGTTGGAACAAGTCCGCCGTTAAAGAACATTGTGAATACAAAATAGAACATGACTACATTTCTGGCCATAAAGTCTTTTCTCGAAAGAGCATATCCTGCAGGGAGTGTGATCACCATATTGAGGATTGTACCCACAACCACGTACAAGATTGTATTGCCATATCCCACCCATATTCTGGTATCCTGGAATATCTGCTCATATCCATAGAATCTGATATCCTTAGGATAAAAAGTTACTGCACCTATATTAACTAAATTACTATTACTAATTGAAGCTATAACTACAAAGTATAGTGGATATGCGATAATTACAAATACTAATATACTCAGTATAATTACTGCTGCTCCAAAAATCCTATCTGATAAGTTTCTGGTCTTAATGCCAGAACCCTGAATTGTCGCTTTACTCATCTCATTGTCTCCTTAAATACATATAATTATTACATAAGTCCTGTTCCAGTTATTCTCTTGGATATCCAGTTAGTGATAATAAGGAATATGAAATTAATTACTGTATTAAAAAGTCCTACGGCTGAACCAAAGGAGAACTGTGAAGATTTGATACCTACGTTATAAACGTATGTAGAAATAACTTCTGAAGCACCGAGGTTCAAGCTGTTCTGCATCAGGAATATCTTGTCAAATCCTACATTTAGAATTCCACCCATATTGAGGATGAGCAATATCATGATTGTAGGAATAATAGCAGGAAAATCAATGTGAATCATTGTCTGCCATCTGTTGGCGCCATCAATCTTACAAGCATCGTACAGCTGAGTATCAACAGATGAAAGAGCTGCAATATAGATGATACTGTTCCATCCCATTGACTGCCATACTCCTGTTAATACATATAGTGGTATAAATGCTGATTCTTTTCCCAGAATATTGACATCTGATGCTACGAGATGAATAGTCTTAAGAAAATTAGAAACCACACCGCTGTCATTCTTGAATAAAATATTTATCATTGAAACCATAACTACAACGGAGATGAAATAAGGTATATAAACTGTTGTCTGTACAACCTTTTTCCATTTCTCGTTTCTGATCTGGTTAATAATCATTGCCAATATGATAGGCGCTGGAAATCCTACAATTATACTTGTAAGAGAAATCAAAAAAGTATTTCTAAGTGTTGGAATAAAGCTGGCACTCTCAAAATATTGTTTGAAATATTTAAGGCCAACCCATGGTCCGCCTGTAATACCAGCACTAAAGCTATAATCCCTAAAAGCCAGCCGAACACCATACATAGGTACATAGCAAAAAACAAAGATATATATTATAGCTGGCAAAAGCATTATCCATAACTGCCAGTTTTTGATTAAATCTTTTTTTAATCTGACTCCAAACGGTTTTTGTAATTTTTTGGCATTATTATTGTCTTTACTCACACCTACTCCTTCTTTCTATATCTAGCAGTCATAAATTCCATATTGCTATGGTGTAAAAAGAGTGGAGAGGATAGTACTTCTCTCCACTCTTATGATTAGTTATGGAACAAATTAGTTCGCAAGATATGCATCAAATGCTGCCTGACGAATCTCAAGATTCTGCTGAAGTCCAGCTGCATTTACGCTTTCTACATAAGCATCCCATGTAGAATCAATATCCTGTTCTCCTGTCATCCAAAGTGCCCACTGATTGTTGATAATAGTAGTGATATTGGCCTGATTAAGAGCAAGTGTATTAGTATCTTCTTCTGAATACTTCATGAACATCTGTGGATATGAATCTGTTTCGGAAGCCTTAGCAAGTGTATCTTCATAAACTGTTCTCTCTGAAAGAGCATTATCCATATCTGGAGCCATATCAATTTCTGTATCTCTTCTGATGTACATTGGTCCGTTATCAGCAAATGCATATGTCCATTTCCATGTACCAGCATCAACTGATGGATCCTGAGGATCTTCAACCTTATATGCATTATCACCAGTTACAGATACATTGCCATCTGAGATACCGCCGAAGAGAACTTCCACACTGTTCTCTGAATCATAGAACTGATCCAGGAATCGCATAGCCGCTTCAGGATCTGAGCAGTTAGCATTTATACAAACTCTGTTTGATGACATGTTAAGTCCTGAATAGTCATCTCTCCATCTTGTATCATATGTACCAGCTGCGCAGTCGATATCATAATCAAGTGCTGGAAGTGCTACATACTGATCTGCAAGATCATTACCAAATTTATCTGTTTCTTCCCAGCCAAATACTACACCAACTGTAGCATCACCAGCTTCGTTTCCACGGCTGAGAGACTGGAATGTTGAATAGTCATTAGTAAGTGCATCTGGATTGATAAGTCCATTTGAATACAGGTCATTTATATATTTCATGAAGAGTTTGTATCTCTCATCTGTAGCGTAGCACTTAACCTGGCTGTCTTCTACAAAGTACATATCTGTACCCCAGTTAGTCAGCTGAATACCAAGACCACCAATAAGGTTAAACAGTGAATATGCTCCGTTGTAATCACCATTGTAATCAAGTGGAATCTCATCAGTTGCATCACCATTACCATTAGCATCCTGTTCCTTGAATGCCATCAGAACATCTTTTAATTCTGAGAATGTTGTAGGTGCTTCAAGACCAAGGTTATCAAGCCATACCTGGTTGATAAACATGACTGTGTTAGTTCCTGGCCATTTACCCTGGAACTTAGGAAGTCCATATATATTGCCTTCCATTGTCTGTGCCAAAACCTTAGTATCTGGCTCTTCTTCGAACATAGCACAGATATTAGGTGTATTTTCTTCTGTAATATAATCATTTAGATTTAAGAATAGACCATTATATGTAGTGTAATCAGAATCTATTGTTGCATTGAACAGAATGTCAGGAATATCTCCAGAAGCAAATCTTGTAGCCTTAACCTGATCCCAGTCAGCTCTGATTACTTCCCATTCAATTTCAACACCTGCAGCATCTTCCATTTCCTGTAACCACTGGAATGTCTCTACATCTGCTGTTAATGGATGTGCAATGAAGAGCGCCTTTAACTTGGTCTTCTCTCCTGTGCTCTCAGATGAATCTGCGCTATCTGTAGATTCTGAACTATTTGTAGTCTGTGTGTCTGATGTACCTGAACTGCTGCCACAACCAGCAAGCACTGATGCAACCATAGCGGCTGTCAATAGAACTGACAAAACTTTTTTCTTCATTCCTTTGTACCCTCCCAAATATTCGTTTTTTGTTGGAAACTCTCACGTGAAGTAGTCCATTTACAATTGACTGTACTATGACGATAACATGATATTTAGTAGGGTAAAATATCACAAAGTTATATTAGGTGTCATTTTTTCAGATGTTTTAAAAATTACACTGGTTAATAGTTGACTATGACGTTTTTGTGATATAATTCGATAAAAGAATATAACTATATGATATTATGCAAAGATATCGTATGTTATTTTTGTGCATTATGCACATTTTTGGTTATATTTTTTGCATAGAGCATAATTTTTCTTTGTTATTTTTTAAATATATGTGTCATTTTGATATATTCGGTGTCTTTTTGATACATTTGCATTTTTATCTATATAACTAACACATGATCATTTCACAATAATACTGTAATGGAGGTTAACTCATGAAACTAATGCCACTACCAGCAAATCAAATATACTCCTATCATTACACTGGTAAATTCAAGGCACTGTCCTCAGAATGGAAACATGAGAAATTCCTATTATCTGATTATGAACTCATAGTAATGACTGAAGGTGAACTATATCTTAGATATAATGGCAAAAATTACACAGTCAAAAAAGGAGAATATCTATTACTTCCCCCATCTGAAAATGGCTATAGAGAAGGTTTTAAAGAAGCCTATTGTTCTTTTTACTGGATGCATTTCACAACAAAGCATTCTGAGAATATACCTTACGAAGTTAGTTATTCAAATGCAGAAAACAATAACACTTTTACAGACAATCATTTTCTAATACCTCAAAGCGCTGCAATACCTAAGGCAGAACGACTACTGGTAATGATGAAACAGCTGCAGGACATGGTCAAAAACAAGTATCCAGAGATATCTCTAAATGCAGCAGTTACTAATATCATGACTGAATTATATGGAGAGTTGTCAATAGGTGCGCCTATCTATAACGATCCAGCATCCAAAAAGCAAATTTATCTGGATATCATCGACTATATACAGACCAATATATCCCGCAATATTAAGATTTCTGAGATTGCTGATGCCTTTGGATATAATCCTAAGTATTTATCGCACTTATTCGTAGAAATCAGGAACATACCTCTGAAACAGTTTATCTTAAGCCAAAAAATTGATGCAGCAAACTTTATGCTGGCGGATAATGACAAATCCATTACGCAAATAGCTAATGAACTGGGATTTTCTGATGTACATAATTTTGCCCGCATGTACAAAAAGTCTACCGGACTTACACCAAGTGAATATAGAAACGCATTCTCCAAGCGAATGCTATTCCATGTATAAAAAAGCTAATAATAATAAAAGGGGGAGCCTTTTAAAATGATGAACTACTTTGAAGCAGATAATAATTCGCTTATATACCGTTATAACGGTGAAACAGTCAGAATAAAGCCTTGGGGACAGAATTCATTTCGTACGGAATCTGTATTTCTGGGTGATATTCCTGATGGAGACATTGCACTTCTACCTATCGAAAATGATATGAATAATAGTGTTACCATCGAAATCACAGACGGTACTCACGCATCTATTACTAATGGTCTCATTAGAGCAGAAGCATTTGTTCAGGACTGGGGGCACAAGTTACAGCTAAGCTATGTTAATTCTAAGACTGGAAAGCTACTCCTGCGTGAGATATCAAGTGCCAACGCTCTCACCTTAGATGCCAGATCTTATGTCCAGATGGAAGGCGGAGGTTTCAAGATAAGCCAGAGTTTCATTTCTGACCCTTGCGAAAAAATCTATGGAATGGGCCAGTATCAGGCTGAAAGAATGAATCTAAAAGGCATTACACTCGAACTTGCTCACAGAAATTCACAGTGTTCTATTCCATACTATATTTCCAGTCTGGGATATGGCTTTATGTGGCATAATGCGGCTATTGGAAGCGTAACATTTGGTATGGATAAGACCATTTGGAAAGCAGAATGCTCTGAGAAAATTGACTACTATATAACGGCCGGAAATACTCCTTCTGATATCATCACTAACTACATGAAAGCTACTGGCCTGCCTCCTATGATGCCTGAGTACGGTCTTGGATACTGGCAGTGCAAACTCAGATATTACAATCAAGAGCAGGTTCTGGATATAGCTAGAGAATACAAGAAAAGAGGTATTCCTCTTGACGTACTGGTAATTGACTATTACCACTGGAAGCGCTGTGGAGACTGGAAATTTGAAGAAGAATTTTTTCCAAATCCAAAAGAAATGATGGATGAACTGCACAAAATGGGTATCGAGCCTATGGTATCAATATGGCCACAGGTCGATGAAAGGTCTGAAAATTATGAAGAAATGAAACAGCAGGGACTACTCGTCAGAAGTACTCGTGGAATTGATGTACAGATGCTGTTCCATGGTAATAATGTATTCATTGATGCGACTAATAATCGTGCACGTAAATATTTATGGGATAAGGTATACCAAAACTATGCTTCTATAGGTGTTAACACATTCTGGCTTGATGAAGCAGAGCCTGAATATACCGGATATGATTTCACGCTATATAGATATGCTGCGGGTCCTGTTGCAGAATATGGCAATATATATCCTAGGGAGTATGCAAGAGCCTTTTATGAAGGCCAAAAAGCTCTTGGACAGGAAAACATCGTAAATCTTATAAGATGTGCATGGCTGGGGTCAGCCAGATATGGAACTCTCGTATGGTCTGGCGATATCATGTCTACCTATGAAGACTTTAGAAAACAGATATGCGCTGGTATACATATGGGTATATCTGGAATTCCATGGTGGACAACCGATATAGGTGGCTTCCACGGCGGAAATGTCAATGATCCTGACTTTAGAGAACTTCTTATCAGATGGTTTGAATTCGGAACCTTCTGTCCAGTAATGAGAATGCATGGCTGCAGGCAGCCTGGTACAGATATCATAAGTGCAGATGGAGAAAAGCGTGAATGGACAGGTGCTCCTAATGAAGTGTGGAGCTATGGCGAGGACAATTATGAAATCATGGTCCGTTATATCAATCTGCGTGAATCCTTACGTGATTATATAAGGGGTCTGATGGAAGATGCTCATATTAACGGAAGTCCGGTTATGCGTGCTCTCTTCTATGAATTTCCTACAGATGCTAATGTCTGGGATATTACAGATGAGTACATGTTTGGACCAGACCTCCTCGTTGCACCAGTTTGTCATCTGCATGCAATGAATAGAGAAGTCTATCTGCCATCAGGGGCCAAATGGGAGAACTTTTTTGACAATACTATTTATGAAGGTGGACAGACAATTACAGCA
>CAMJFD010000140.1 GCA_946404845.1 uncultured Butyrivibrio sp.
TAGAACACCAGCCTTCCAAGCTGGATACGTGGGTTCGATTCCCATCACCCGCTTTAACAGCCGGACTGTTAAAGCATTATATTACAGCAAAGCTGTTATTATTAAACTATGTGTCCGTAGCTCAGCTGGATAGAGCAACGGCCTTCTAAGCCGTGGGTCGGGGGTTCGAATCCCTTCGGGCACATTTTTTATGTCAACATTATGGTGTTGCATAGAACCGTAGTTTTATTACTACCGTATGGTGGGTATGGCGCAGTTGGTTAGCGCGCCAGATTGTGGTTCTGGAGACCGTGGGTTCGAGTCCCACTATCCACCCTGTTTTTATTAAGTGTAAGCTTGGTTACACACTTTGGGCTATAGCCAAGCGGTAAGGCACAGCACTTTGACTGCTGCATTCGTGGGTTCGAATCCCGCTAGCCCAGTTTTGGCTACATATTGAAAGTTGCCAGGAAATGTGTAGGCAGCAGATATTGACATGGGATACTAGCTCAGGTGGTAGAGCACTTGACTTTTAATCAAGTTGTCGGGGGTTCGAATCCCCCGTGTCTCATTCACAGAAGTCGCGTTTATCGCGGCTTTTTTTGTTTAACAGGAAATAGTAGAATAATATTTTTGGATTTTTAGTTTACTTTTAGGTTGGGAGAGTAATATAACAATCAAGAAGTGAAACACTTCCTCCCCCTCATAAGAAAACAAGAACGATAAAAAGCATGCCCAGTAAGTTGGACATGCTTTTTATTTACTTATTTTAAATAAGACTCTTTTGTTCTCCGCCAATGAAATCAGGGTTATTGATATATCCAAGATACTGAGTCTTAACAAAATCCTGATCCTTGGCTTCATTATAAAATACAAGGTCGCAAATGTCTCCAATAAATGATGGCTGGAATATATCGCCGCCTACAAGAACTTTTTTGATATAGCAGTTAACTGGGATGTTCTGCAGGATAGAGATAGGAGATCCGTTTATATATAATATGGAAGTCTCTGATTCTGCGTTGTAGGATACGGTTACATGCCACCATATATTTTCCTGCAGCTGACAGGAACTTGCATCATACCAGCCTTCTATTTCTCTTGAATCACGTATTCTGTAATTGGAATGACCTTCCCAGGCAAGTGGATTAAAGCTTGCAAAACCTGTTTCAAATTTTAGATAAAGAGCTGAGGCCCACATATGGTTTTTACGAGGTCTGATCCAGAATGAAATAGCATATGACTCACTGGTTATTACATCTCGTGATATCTCTACAACATTTTGTTCTATACTGCCACCATTAAATGAAATGGCATAAGTGTCTTTGATAACTCCTTCTGTATAAGTAATAGGGCTATTGCCGACATAATTTGAAGTAATAATTTTATTATCACATTCAATGGTTTTATTGAATGTAAATGTATATGTTGAATTAGGTATACCCAGGTGTTGATGTGCATATTTGGTAAATAGATTAGCAGGAGTAGCAATAGAGTAATAGAACCCTTGAGCTATTGTGCATCCATAATGTGTAAGTATCTCTACCTGCTCTTTAGTTTCAATACCTTCTGCAACTACATTCATTTTTAAATCTTTGCACAGATTAATGATTGATTTTAATACAATACGTCCGCGCTGATCATTTACAACTGAATCTATAACGTCCTTATCTAGCTTGATTGAAGATACATTAAGTGACCTTAATATATCAAAGGAAGGAATCCCATGACCGAATTTATCAATGGATACGAGAAATCCTCTATTTTGAATTGCAGTTATTGCATCGAGCATGGCATTTGCATTGTCGTCAAAAATGCTTTCGGATAATTCAATTTCTAATTCTGATTTAGGGATATCATGTTTATTAGCAATATAAGCAAGCTTATCAGGAAAATGAATATCGAAAAGATGTAGACGTGACATATTAACAGAAATAGGAAGATGCTCGCATTCTGTTCCTTTCCAGCTGGCCTTTATATTACAAACGTCTTCGAACACCATAAAATCAAGAGTACTGACATTTCCATTGTCCTCCATAATAGGTGTATACAGATCTGGCATCTTGATACCCTCAGTAGGATGAATCCATCTGGAAAGTGCTTCAGCACCCACTATCTTACTGGTAATCATATTGATTTTTGGTTGCAGATAAGTCTTGAATTCATTCTTCTTAAAAGCTTCCTTAATCTCAGCTTCTATGCGAATAAATACATCGTTATTAATAGAAGATAGCTTATCTGAACTCATACTATTATTATTGCCCAAAGACATAAGAAAATTCTCCCTTAAGAAACTTTATCTATATTTTAACATGCTAAAGCAGATTATAATGCAAATATAACCAATCTTTTTCTTAAGAATAATTTAAGCAAATTTAGATTTGTCCAAAAAGGGTAGTAAAGAACTGTGATAATAGATGACAAGGCGCAAAGATTGAACCGCAGGTTCAAGACTTAAAATAATTCACTAAGCGGATGACAGGGCGCACAAGGTCCGGGGGACCTTGGCTTTGCGCCGACCGAAGCGGAGCGAAGATTGAACCGCAGGTTCAAGATTTAGAATAATTCACTAAGCGGATGACAGGGCGCATGAGGTCCGGGGGACCTCAGTTCTGCGCCGACCGGAGCGGAGCGAAGATTGAACCGCAGGTTCAAGGTCGTCTCCGCTCCATAATACAAAAAAGGATATATCCGTTTGAAAATAACTTATAGTACTACAGCGGATGACAGGGCGCACAAGGTCCGGGGGACCTTGGCTTTGCGCCGACCGGAGCGAAGCGGAGATTGAACCGCAGGTTCAAGACGCGATTCGCTCCATAATACAAAAAGGATATATCCGAGTGGATATATCCTTTTTGTATTATCGTGCGGATGACAGGACTTGAACCTGCACGTCGGGAAACACTAGAACCTAAATCTAGCGCGTCTGCCAATTCCGCCACATCCGCATTTACTCAATCTTCATGACCAAGCAAAATATATCTTATCATCCATCCCAGACCATGTCAATCAATAATTCCAAAGAAATTATGAGAAATTATGAAAAGCAAAGTTTGAAATGTGAAATAAGATATCAGAAAAAAGATAATTGATAAACCGTTTATTTAATATTTATTTAATGATACCTAGCAACTGTTTATAAAAGATATTTGTGATAAAATAATATGATGATAGGAACAAAAGTAAAATTTGTCCCTGTCGTGATATTATGAATAAATAAACCCATAAAACGAGGTAATACATGAAAGTACTAATAGTAGAAGACGAAAAGCCGATGCTTAAGGCACTTCAGGAGATAATCAAAAAAGAAAACTATGAAGTTGATGGCTGTGATAATGGACTTGATGGCCTTGATGCCATATTAACAGGTGTATATGACATAGTGGTACTGGATGTCATGTTGCCTGGAAAGTCTGGTACAGATGTGGCAAGGGAAGCTAGAAAGGCTGGGATTAAGACACCGATAATTATGCTGACAGCTATGAGTGAACTGGATGATAAGGTAAAAGGTCTTGATAGTGGAGCAGATGATTATCTAACCAAGCCTTTTGAGACCAGGGAACTGCTGGCGAGACTAAGAGCTCTTGGACGCAGAAATCTGAATACAGAGGATATGACACTTTCAGCTGGTGATATCAAGCTGGACCCGGCAACATCATTACTTACCTGTACTTCCAGCGGACAGAGTGTACGCCTTAGTGAAAAAGAGCTTCATATTATAGAATATCTTATTTCAAATTTTGGGATTATAGTTTCTAGAGAGCAGATAGCTCTTAAAATATGGGGATTTGAAAATGACTCAGAATATAATAATGTTGAAGTCTATATATCTTTTACGAGAAAAAAGCTATCTTTTATCAAATCAAAAATGGAAATAAAAGCAGTAAGAGGACTCGGTTATCAGCTCAGAGAGGTGGCGAAATAACATGTTCAGAAAATCCAGAATCAAAATTGTTATAGCAATAATGGTAAGTGTTGTGGCAATTCTGTTTATAAGCTTTGGAGTTTCATATTATACAAGTTATATACAGTTATATCAGGATAATGTATTAGTACTTGAACGTTTTGCTTATTCATATGAAAACGGGATGCCATTAGATGAAATAGTTCCTAATATCTCCATGCCCAATCCCCAAAATGATAGTAATGATATAGACAAAAAGCAGCTAAAATATGCTGTTGGAGACACTGCATCAATGAAGATAAAGGTCTCTACTTTTTATGCGGTTGTTTATGACTCTAATGATGAAGTTATTGAATATTCTAATGTAGAAGGGGCAAGTCTTACAGATGAACAGATGCTATCTACTGCCGAGGATATAGTTAATTTGAATAAGGAAGAAGGTGTATACGGGAGCCTTATCTATGTAATCAAAACATTTCAGAATGCAGATACAGAAGACAGGACAATTGTAGTCATGATAGATAATGCGATAATTAGTGACAGTATATCTGTGCTTCTCAGGAATACAATTATCAGCAATATTGTGATTCTTATAATCATATTTTTTACAGCTATAGCTATTGCTGGTGTTATTATTAAGCCTTTGCAGGAAAATTATGATAAACAAAAGAGATTTATATCTGATGCAGGCCATGAACTGAAAACGCCTGTTGCTGCCATAGAAGCAAATGTGGAAGTACTCAGGGATGAAATAGGTGACAACAAATGGCTTGAAAATATAGATTTTGAGAGTAGACGCATGTCTGAGCTGGTAAAGAGTCTTCTAACTCTTGCAAGAACAGAAAGCATTGCTCCTAAGAAAGAGGAAATGGATCTGAGCAGAGTTGTAATTGGATGTATACTCCCTTTTGAAACGCTGGCATTTGAGAAAGGTTTTTTGCTGGATTATGACGGTGTAGCAGAAGACATATCTTTTTGTGGAGACAGGGGACAAATAGAGCAGCTGATAACCATACTTGTGGATAACGCAATATCTCATGCAACAGCAGCTCCTGATTCTGCGGATGGTCAGACTGATATTGAGCATAACAAGATCATAATAAGCCTTGTCAGAAACGGAAGACTTATTACCTATAAAATTTCTAATCCTGGTAAGGAAATATCTCCAGAGCAGTTTGAAAAAATGTTTGACAGGTTCTATACAGAAGATAGTTCCAGAACGGAATCGGGTCATTATGGACTTGGATTATCTATAGCCAAAGCTGTAGTAACAGCTCATAAAGGAAAGATTACAGGCAGTAGCTCAAACGGCATGAATACCTTTGTAATTGAGTTTCCAGTATAAAATCAAAAGTTTAAAAAACTTCAATGTTTCTTCAATCTTCATTCTTATAATTATTAACTATAAAAGAGATTAGCTCTTACAAATAGTAATTTTCATATTTAAAAAGGAGAAAAAATGAAGAAGAAAAAAGCATTAGCGATTCTCATGGCAGCTTCTCTTGTTGGAGTTACAGCTTGCGGTAATACCAGTACAAGCACAACAACTACAAATGAAACAGAGACAGCTGAAACAACTGATGAAAATGCATCAGATGAAACTACTGAAGAAACTACTTCAGAAGAAGCTACTACAGATGATAGTAGTTCAGATTCAGAGACTGCAACAAGTTCACTTGATGCAACTACTGACGAGGAAAGAGAGTATATAGAGGAAGTCTTAAACCTTGCAAATAATGAAGAGTATACATGGTCATATGACTCAGAAGCAGACGCATGGATCATGTCAGTAGTATCGGCAGTGGCTTATCCAGAGATTGAAGATGAAGAAGGTGTATCTGTCTGTGTTCCTGGGGCATACGTAACAGGTATTGATACAGACGGAGATGGAGTAGAAGATGTTACTGCTGAAACTTGGACAGAAGCTATAAATGGTAATCTGGTAATCGATTATGAAGCAGAAGTAACAAGTACAAATGGACAGGTTTATACAGCGGCTACAGCACCAGTAATCATCAACACAGGTGCAGCTGGATATAGTTCATCAACTAATACAGAAGCTGCTACAACATATGCAGCAGAAGGTTATATTAACGTTTCCTGCGGTAATAGAGGCAAAAATGATACTGCTACTGATGAAGATGGTAATGAATACTACACAGGTGATGCTCCATCATGTCTTGCCGACCAGAAGGCAGCAGCCAGATTTGTAAAATACAATATTTTACTTGGAAACCTTCCAGGTAGTACAGAATACTTTGTATCAACTGGTGGATCAGGCGGCGGAGCTCATGCTGCAATGTTTGCAGCTACATCTAACAGTTCTGATTTCTATGATTATCAGATAGCAGTTGGTGCAGTTGGTGTATATGTCAACGAAGATGGTACATATGACACAACTGTTGAAATAGACGGTGAGTCAGTAGAAATATCTGATGGTGCATGGGGATGCGTTGCATACAGTGCTATCACATCTCTGTATGAAGCAGATATGGCTATGGCATTTGAATATTATATGGATACAACATATGACTTCAATACAAGCTTCCAGGAGCAGATGGCTAAATATCTCTCAGAAGAGTACATGGAATATATTAACGACCAGAACCTTACAGTAGAAGAGTCTGCAGTAGGATTTGATCTTAATGATGATGGCGATATGGATGATACAATCGATCTCTATATCGAATATGATGAAGAAAAATATGCTGATACAAATGGATACGGCGGAACATATCTTGATCTGTACCTTGCAGAATTTATAGAGAATCTTCAGTGGTACCTTGACAACCTTGATTATGCTGAAGGTTGGACATGGTTTGATGAAGATGGTAATGCACTCTCAGATGAGGAAGTTGCAGCTATGACTTCAGAAGATAAGGCTACAGCATTCATCGAAGGTAGATATGCTAAGAGCTCATCCAGTGAAGGTATGGGAGGCCCAGGCGGTGGCATGGGTGGTCCTGGTGGCGACATGGGTGATATGACAGGTGGCCCTGGCGGAGATATGGGTGACATGACAGGTGGCCCAGATGCAGCTACAGATGAAAGTACTGATACAGAGGCAACAGATGCAGAGGCAACAGATGCAGAGGCAACAGATGCTGAAACTACAGAAGAAACAGCAGATGATTCAGACAGAAGTTTTGCAAACTCTGATGTAGCAGCAAACTCAGCTGGAGATACAATGGATGTAGGTACACCAGATTCAGGTACAACTCAGTCAGCCGGAAGTACAACAGATTCTGCTAACTATTCAACATATGAAGAAATGCTTGAAGCATATGAATCAGATATTGAAGAAGTATATGCTGGTGATGAATATGGCAATAACATTGTAGAACTGTATAACCCACTTAATTATATTGGTTCAGGTGATGGAGATTCACCTACATGGACTAGAATCGTATGTGGTGCATCAGAAGGTGATATATCAATGTTCTCATCACTTAACCTTCAGATTGCATGGCTGAACGCTGGCGTAGATGCTACAATCGAATGGCAGTGGGATGGCGGACATGTACCATCAGAAGTTCTTGGCGAGTCACTTGCCCTTTATGTAGATACTATGTATGGCAAATATGTAGACGGTGCGGTTCAGATTGAAAAATCAGAAGCTGAAACACAGACTACTAATGGTGATGCTGAAGAAGCAACAGGTACAGATATCAGTAGCTGGGTAGATTATTCAGATACATCAAGCGTAAGCTTCTCACTTGCAGATGCAGTTGCTTATAGAACAGCCGGAGCAAGTAAGTCTACACCAGGATTTGATGTTATCGATTATGGTCAGGAAGACTATGTATTCGGTGATTCAGAGACAGATGCAAGACACTGGGATATATACGTATTGAAAGTACTTCAGGAATATGAAGATGAACTTTCAGAACTATTTAACAGTGGTGAGTAATAATTAAGCTTATTTCTTAACTTCATAATATAATATGATATAGGTGTCAAAAGGTACTTTTGACATCTACATCATAATACACGGACAGGCGCCTTTTTCACTGGAAAAGGCGTCTGTTCTATTTTTTAAAGTTATTTTTATGTTGAGCAATTATATTTGTATTGTTGAGTCAATAACAATACTACTAAATAGTGGATAGTTGTAACAAATTTGACAATATATTGTGATATGAGGTATATTAATCATTAAGTTTTTTATAAGGAGTAACAATAAATGAAACTAAAAAGCAAACGTAATGTTCGCAGGGCAGTTGGCTGTTTAATGCTATTTGCGACCGTGTTTGTTCTGCTTTTGGGGGTAAGTAGAAATAAAGAAGGAAATGTCGTAGATGCGGCATCCAGTTATGACTCACTTGCTGATGCTACTCTTATACTAGAGAGCGTATCTGAGGCTATGGCCAGTGAAGTTGTTGTAAGTACAGAAGTGGAGGAAACACTTACAGAGACCAAGACACAGTTCACGGTTACAAGTTATCAGGAATCTAAGACTATGTATACAAGCGACAGAGTTAATATAAGATCTGGTGCGGGTACAGATTACGACATTATGACTACTATTAGCAGCAGACAGGCAATAACTGTAATAGGGGAAACAAATAATGGCTGGTATCAGGTTGAATATAATGGAACAACAGGTTATATAATGAGTGACTATGTTGTATCAGAGCTTCCAGGAACCAAATATGTATTTGTTGGAGATTCCAGAACAGTAGGAATGGGTAATGCTATTGGCGGATTAGACAATGCATATATTGCTAAAGTCGGTTCAGGTTACAGCTGGTTTTGGGGCACAGCTATAAATCAGATAATGGACTATGCAGGACCAGGAACATCACTTGTTATTAATTTTGGTGTAAATGATCTCGCAAATGCATCTAAGTATATAGAACTGATCAATTCATATATTGATGAATGGGAAGCAGCAGGAATAACAGTATACTATGCCTCTGTAAACCCTGTAGGCAGTACTACTGTCACAAATGAGCAGATAGCAGAGTTTAATGCTACTATGAAAGCCGGACTTGATTCCAGAATTACATGGATAGACAGCTATACATATCTTATGACTAATGGATATGGTACATCAGACGGACTTCATTATACAAATTCGACTTATCAGACAATATATAACTATTACATAAGTGCAATAGCAGCAAATACAACTAAATAAAACATAACGCAATGGCGTTACATTAAATAATAAAGAGCTTTTCATAAAAAAATGGAAAGCTCTTTTTATGTATCAGGTACTTTTAGTTACTATGCATCGAAGCGTAATGCTTATAGTGTATAGTCATTCTT
>CAMJFD010000141.1 GCA_946404845.1 uncultured Butyrivibrio sp.
AAGACAGGCGGATGTACAGACTGCAGTAGCTGCGGCGGTGCATGTGGTAGTTGCCATTCAGCTGATGGCGGTACATGTAAAGAGGCTGAGCTTTATAAGAAATTTCATGAGAAACAGGCAAAGGCCAACATGAGTAAATAATATAGTATTTTAAAGGAAGCAAAGCATATATTGCTTCTTTTTTAATATCAATTATTATTCGGGAGATGATATAATATACCTATAATTCACATGTATTTTATTGAATTATGCAGGAGGTAGTTATTTGGAATTTATAACATTTCTTGAAGGTCAGAGTGACACAGCAGTGCTGATTCGTCTTATAATAGCCATGATATGTGGCTGCATAATTGGATATGAGAGAATATCCAACAGGCATAGTGCGGGTATTAAAACTTTTGCTCTTGTGAGTCTGGGCTCAGCAGTAGCAACTGTGCTCAATATATATCTGGCGAATATGGAAGGCTTAAATGCAGATGTCAGTAGAATACCTGCAGGTGTTGTAAGTGGTATAGGTTTTCTGGGTGCGGGTACGATTATAGTTACCGGTAGAAGTCAGATTAAAGGACTTACAACAGCGGCATCATTATGGGTTACTGCCTGTATGGGAATGGCAATTGGTGCCGGTTATATGCCGACAGGTCTCATGTGCTTTTTGCTTATTTTGATTACTAATAAGGTATTACTTCCTGTTACACAATACGTAGAAGGTCATAGCAGATATCTTAATATTTATATTGAAGTAGAAAAAAATAATGGCATTAGTAAACTTAAACAACAGATGCAGACATGGGGATTTTCTGTAAAAAGCATTTCTAAGTCAAAAGGTAAGACTCTGCAGCATACAGATACAGGTATAATAGTAGGAATAGATCTTCGCAAGAAGTTTTCGCATAAGACATTTTTGAATTATTTAAATGAACTTGATTTTGTAAGCTATGTAGAAGAAATATAATTATAAAAAAGAGGCAGCTGCCGTATATGACAGTTGCCTCTATTATTTTTGGGTTTATTATAGATTTACATCATCAGGGATGTTCTTAATCGCAGCATCTGCAAATACATTTGCACGCAAAAGATCCTGTTTGTTAGGATGTTGTAAACCTTCTTCATACATACTTATCATGTGATCAATTATATATGGGTCATCGCATTTATCTCTGCATTTTTCATATTTTTCTCTAATAAGAGCTGGCATTTTGCCCTGGCAAAAATAGGATCCAAGGTAATAATTACTGTCTGAGATCCAGGCTCTTACATTTGTCTCTATATTTTTGAAATATTCTTCGGTATTATTCATTCCGCAAGTGCCGAAGATAGCAATGTTCTTGTTAATTAGTGAAGATAACAAATCTATAATTTCAAGGCTGCATGAACCGTGATTTGCCCAGAAACCTATAAAGTAGGTCTCCGCATCTAATTTTCCTGTCCACTGACGGATATTGACAATATCCTTGGATGGAGATGGAATAGCCTTAAATATTTCTTCAGCTATCATTTTGGTGTTGCCCGATTCACTTGCGTATACGACTAAATATTTTAACATATACACACCTCGTTTAATTGCCACTTAAATTTAAATACAGCAGAATCCGCCTCCGCCGCAACATAGGTTACATATGAGCAGATTGATGCATAATCTGCCGCATTCCTGACCTGATACATTGTAGGCTCTGCCATATGGCATACCCATTGAACGATACCAGTTACCACCATTTTGAAGGGCATTTAATAATTCCCTATAGTTATTATTGTATGGATCCATATTTACAGCCATCTGTGCATGGTCCAGAGCGGTAACATTGTTGCCTGCTCCAGAATTAGCTACTGCACTGTAGTAGTACCACATGGCTGATTTCTGAGAAATGCTGTCCAGTACGTTGAGTGCCTCTTGGTAATGTCCAGCCTTGATATAGTTGGCACATGCTTTTAACCTGATAGTTTCTTCGTCTTCAGGTTCTGAAGTATGACTATAGCCGCCAAAACCTCCAAAGTCTCCGAAACCTCCAAATCCGCCAGAATAAGAACTTCCGCCATAACTATTACCACCATAGCTACTATAGCCTTTTTCGCGTTCATCAATTATCTGGTCGTAAGCCTGTTGTACCAGCTTAAACATTTCTTCTGCTTTATCTTTATTAGGATTATTTACATTAGCATCAGGATGATATTTTCTGCTTAAATTTCTGTAGGCCTTTTTGACTTCATCATCTGTTGCATCTCTTGTTATCCCCAAAACTTTATATGGATCTGTCATTGTTAATTTCCTTTTTTCGTATTCCTTTGCGCTCTTATATTATCAGCCCTTACCCAGACACCTGAATATAGTATGTTACGTAGTATTTCTACATTATCGACTATTGGAAGCCTCTCAAAGGCTTTTGAACATTCACTCATCATCATTGTCAGAATCTGATGACAATATTCGTCAAAGTCTGTGCCTGCATCATAATATTTATCCTTCAAAGGATTGTAATTCCCCTCTTTAATATCCTTTTCAATATCATCATAGGCATCCATTATATAAATGAATTTACCCAGGAAAAAACCTATTTGTCTAAGGTTTCCTGCCCAGTTATCTTCCTGATAACAGAATATTTCTGCCATTATGTTTCCAAAATATCCAGAAACCTTATCGATATCAGTAATATTCATCTTTTCACAATTGTGAATTTTTTCTAGCATGTCAAAGATAAGATTTGTTTTATCAGGATATTTCTCTGCTACCTTATGATCACTTTTTTGCAGCATTTTTGCAAAAAAAACGCTGGTGACCTTCCGTTCATCGGACCAGTCATCAAGCGCTTTATAATATGCAAGTATAACATTCATATCAGAAGCATATTCTGAAAACTTATTTAGTCTTACCTGATGTTTTTGGATTGGATGAACTACACATCTACTTTCTGTTACCTCGTCCTGTGTATCATACAGACTAGATAGTAGCATAATCAAAAAGGTTAAATCGTAACTCAGCGTCAGCTGACCGCTTCTGCCATGCCTGTTTTTTAAGGCTTCGCAGAAACCACAATAATATGAACGATAAACGTCATATTCTCTAAATTTTAATTCTGGTTTATTAAATATAATGTATCCAAACATTTCGCACCTTAATTAGGAATGCTTGATAAATTCCTTGCCGCATTTAGGGCATCTTACAGCAATTTTACCTTTGCCTCGTGGAATTCTTATTTTTTGCTTACAATCAGGACATTTGTATATATGATACATTTTCATCTGTGAAATATTATAACTGAAGTTCTTGAAGAAATTGAAGAAGCCATCAGTATGTTTCACAAAATATTCATTTTCTCTGTATCTTTTTGGGATATTTCGAGAAAACAGTCTGAAATAACAATAAATGACCAGCGCAAAAGCCAGATAGTATAAGAATCCCAGTGGGGTAACGTAAGAAAGCAGCAGCAGAACGGCTGCAATAACTAGTAAAGTTTTTGATAATCTGTCAGTGCCATAAGCCCCATATCGGCCCTGAAAGAATCGATAAAATAAATTTCTCATATTACTCCTTATCATTACTTTTTTCCCCTCACAACTCAAAAATCTGATTATATTGTATAAAGAGATGTCTTTAAATACAATAAATACGCGATAAATAAATATAAAAAAAGGATAAAGAAGATAAATAGTGAGTTTCAAGAGCAAAGGATTTTCAAATAGTTTATTTATCTACGTTTCACGGTATTAGTTGAATAAACTTTCTAATAAAAGTATAATCTAATTTGGAAAAGTTTTTTTGACCTTTCGAAAGATTTTTGAAAGATGAGGTTTTTTGATGCAGATATTAATTGTAGGTTGCGGTAACGTAGGCCTGACACTTATAGATCAGTTAAGTAAAGAGGGACATAATATCACTGTAATAGAGGAAAAGAGTGATGTTATCCAGAACGTAGTTAATAATTATGATGTTATGGGTATAGTTGGTAATGGTGCCAGCTATTCTATTATGAAGGATGCGGGAATTGAATCTGCAGATCTTATGATAGCCGTAACTAATTCAGATGAGCTCAATATCTTGAGCTGTCTTTTTGCTAAAAAGGCAGGTAACTGTAGTACTATTGCAAGAGTACGAAATCCTATATACAAAAAGGAAGTTGATTTCATAAGAGATGAACTGGGTTTGTCACTTATTATTAACCCGGAAGAAGCTGCTGCTATGGAGGCTTCAAGACTTCTGAAATTCCCATCAGCAACTAAAATTGAACAGTTTGTAAAGGGCAGAACAGAGCTTGTCAAAATTACTGTTAATGAAGATAGCAGACTTTGTAATAAAACTCTTAAAGAGATTCAGGCAGAGATTAAGAGTAATGTTCTGATATCTGTTGTTGCAAGAGGCGAGGAAGTATTTATTCCAGATGGTAGTTTTGTATTAAGGGCAAATGATGAGATATCTGTTATTGGTACTAGTAAGGATACTCTTCAGTTCTTTAAGAAACTCAAAATGCCTACAGCCAGAGTTAATTCAACACTTATAGTAGGCGGAGGTGCAACAGCTTATTATCTTGCCAAGTCTCTTATAGAGGCTGGTATCCAGGTCAAGATTTTTGAAAAAGATAACGCAAGATGCAAACAGCTCACAGAGCTGATACCAGAAGCACTTATAATAAATGCGGATGGTACAGATAAGGAGATGCTGTTTGAAGAAGGTCTGACTCGCATGGAGTCATTTGTATCTCTTACCAATCTTGATGAAGAGAATATTATGCTCTCTATGTTCGTTAAGAGCGTTGCTCCTAAAGCAAAGCTTATTACCAAGGTACATAGGGTTAATTATGATGAAATTATAGGTTCTATGGGTATAGGTAGTGTTATTTACCCTAAGTATATCACTGCAGAGCGTATCGTATCTTATGTTAGAGGTATGTCTAATTCAAGGGGCAGTAATATTGAAAGTCTGTACAAGATGAATGATGACAGAGTAGAGGTTCTGGAATTTAATGTTCGTAAGGATTCTCCTGTTATTGGAATACCTCTTCAGAATCTGGATATCAAAAAAGGTGTTATCATTGCCAGAATTAATAGGGGCTTTGAAAGTCTGGCACCTAGTGGACAATCTATGATAAGAGGTGGAGACACAGTAATTGTAGTAACTACAAATACTGGTTTCCATGACATAGAAGATATATTACAGAAATAAGATTATATTTGGAGGAAGACAAGAGAGTTATGAATTATTCTGTTGTCAGATTTATGATATTCAAGGTTATAGAACTGATTGGTATTCTAATGCTACTGCCATTTCTGGTTGCTATAATCTATAGAGAAAATATGGCTGCTACAGTGTTTCTGGGTATGCTAATTGGATGCATAGTAGTAGGCGCTGTCGGTAGTCATTTCAGACCTAAGAAGATAACACTTTATGCCAAGGAAGGATTTGTAGTAACAGCTCTTTCATGGATAATAATATCGCTTTTTGGTGCACTGCCTTTTGTACTTACAGGCACTATACCTTCATACGTAGATGCCGTATTTGAGACAATTTCCGGTTTTACAACAACTGGAGCAAGTATATTAAATGGCGTAGATGGAATGCTTAAGAGCGTACAGTTCTGGAGAACTTTTTCCCATTGGATAGGCGGTATGGGTGTACTCGTATTTATGATGGCGGTCATGCCACTGGTTGATGGTAATGGTATGCACATCATGAGAGCTGAGTCCCCCGGACCTTCAGTAGGTAAGATTGTTCCTAAGCTTAAGGATACAGCCAGAACACTTTATATTATCTATTTTGGTATTACACTTGTAGAGATTATATGTCTGTGGATTTCAGGACTTGATCTGTATGCTGCAATGACTATTACCTTCTCAACAGTTGGTACTGGTGGTTTTGCAATTACCAATTCTGGTATAGGCGGATATTCAACTCTTACACAGGCTATTATAATTGTATTTATGGCGATTTGTGGTGTTAACTTCAGTGTTTACTATTACATAATTACCAAGAGATTTAGAGATGCATGGCACTGTGATGAGATGAAATGGTATTTTGTAACAATGTTTGGTTCAGCTACTCTTATTGCTATTAATGTATATAGAGCAGGGCTATTACCAACACCATATTTATCATTCCATCATGCACTGTTTGCAGTTACATCTATCATGACAACAACAGGTTTTGGTACAGAAGACTTTAATCTGTGGCCGGAATTCTCCAGAACACTTCTGGTTACTCTTACTATGATTGGTGCCTGTGCAGGTTCAACTGGTGGTGGATTTAAGTTCTCAAGACTTATAATTATACTTAGAACTATCAAGAATGAACTTACATTTATTATTCATCCTAAGTCTATTAAAAAGGTTTATATGGATGGAAGAGCGGTAGAGGGAACAACAGTAAAATCTGTTTCTGCATATCTTGGAATATATGTAGTTATATATGTTATATCTTTCCTCATCGTATCACTTGATGGATTTGATTTTGAGACTTCATTTACAGCTGTTGCGGCAACACTTAATAATGTCGGACCTGGTCTTAATATGGTAGGACCTATGGGCAACTACTCACAGTTCTCAGTACTGTCTAAGGTAGTGCTTATGTTTGATATGCTGGCTGGACGTCTTGAATTATTACCAATACTGATATTATTATCACCTCAGACTTATAAGAGAAAATAATCATAAACATAATAAAAGCTGTTGTAGTATTTTTCTACAACAGCTTTTTCATATACTAATAGAAACTATTCTGCAAATTAATTATTAAATGATCATAGAGCAAGTATGCTTCTTATAAGATATAGCAGAATAAGGTGAAGAGGATAAAAAACATAGAATATATATTTATGTTTCTTGCTAAAGCTGCCTCTTTTGCCATTATATAAGAGAATAAAAATAAATGCTGGCAGGCAGTAGATCTCACTTTCCTTGTAGCACATTGCAAGATAACCTGTTATACAGCCAATAATAGGATAATCTCTGCATATCATGAATATAACTATGAGAATTATTCCATGATAGGAGTAATCTGTATGCAGGAATTTGGCGATATATCCAATTATAACTGCAACTACACCAGATAAGACTGTTGCTTCAAAAAAGCCTTTTTGATAAGGGCTAAATACAGGCCTTATAGTCAGCCTTGTGTATATGGTATCTGCAGCCCATATGGCTATTAGTCCCAGTGCCAGGGTTATATATACATTCTGAAGTTCCAGTACACTTGTAATATTACTGCTTATTGCAGAAAAAATATTTAGTTCAAATGGGGTATCATCAATTCTAAAAGCAAGGTCAAACGGGAGCTCTGATAGCACTGCAAATATAGTCAGGTTTCTGAGATACTTGATTTTGCTGTGCGTATGGGTATAACCCTCAACTAACAGGAAGCAGAATATTGGAAAAGCCATTCGCCCAATATGCCTTGAGTTATAGTATAGAGAATGCATTGTCTCTGTTGCTATGCTGTCAGGATACATTGAGTATCTGATTATATACAGGAGAAATGCTGCTCCAATGTGGTCTATCAGCATTGTCACTATAGCAATGATTTTTAAAACATCTGCATTAACTATTTTTATATTATTAATACCCTTTTGTTTGTTATAATTATTATATGTAGTAGTATTCATAAGTTAATTTTAATTATGACGATACTATTTTTCAAGGCAATAAATAAAGGGGATAACATTATATGAAGCTGGTATTTGTAGGAGCTGACCATGAAGTTACAGGTAGCTGTCATTTTATTCATGCATGTGGAAAAAATATATTAGTTGATTATGGGATGGAACAGGGAAGAAACTTTTTTGAAAATGTCGATATACCAGTTCCACCTGCGCTTATTGATTACGTGTTCCTGACACATGCACATGTAGATCATTCCGGTAACCTTCCTTTATTATATGCAAACGGATTTAGAGGCAAAATCTATGCTACAGATGCAACAGCTGATCTGTGCAGCATAATGCTAAGAGATTGTGCACATATTCAGATGCAGGAAGCTGATTGGAGAAATCGTAAGGCTAAGAGAAGTAAAGAATTACAGAAGTTTGAACCTTCGTATACAATGGATGATGCTGATAATACTATCAAGAATATAGTCCCATGTGATTATGATGTCGTATATGACATTTGCAGTGGTATTAAGATTAAATTTACAGATATAGGGCATTTGCTCGGGTCATCCAGTATAGAAGTATGGATTAGTGAAAAAGGAATTGATAAAAAGCTTGTATTTTCAGGTGATATAGGTAACACTAATCAGCCACTTATCAAAGATCCTAAGACAACTGATGAAGCAGATTATGTAATAATGGAATCAACTTATGGTGACAGGCTGCACAGTCAGACAAGACCTGATTATATTAAGGAACTGACAGAGATTCTTAATAAGACTTTTGCAAGAGGCGGAAATGTAGTTATACCTTCTTTTGCAGTTGGCAGAACTCAGGAAATTCTATACTTTATCAGAAAGATAAAAAGTGATAAACTCGTTAATACGGTGCCTGATTTTGAAGTATTTGTAGATAGTCCAATGGCTGTGGAAGCTACTGGAATATTTGAAAAAAACAGATATGATTGTTATGATGAAGAGGCGCTTGATTTAGTTAATAAGCATATAAATCCAATAACATTTCCAAAGCTGAGACTGGCAATCTCTACAGAGGAATCAAGAGCTATAAATGATAATGATGAGCCTAAGGTAATCATATCAGCAGCAGGAATGTGTGATGCAGGCAGAATAAGACATCATTTAAAGCATAATCTGTGGAGACCAGAATGCACAATTCTATTCGTAGGATATCAGTCTGTAGGAACTACAGGAAGAGCTATAGTAGATGGTGCTGATCAGATCAGACTGTTCGGTGAAGTAATTGATGTAAAGGCTGAAGTAAGGACACTCGATGGTCTTTCAGGTCATGCTGACAAGAATGGACTGATAGACTGGATAAATGGATTTAAGACTAAGCCATCCAAGGTATTTATAGTGCATGGTGAAGACAGCGTTGAACAATCATTTGCAAAGTGCCTTAAGGATGAATATGGATATGATACTTATGCACCATATAGTGGTACAGAGTTTGATCTGGCTACAGGTAAATTTATCAAGGAAGCTACACCAGTTCCTGTGCAGCAAAAGGAAA
>CAMJFD010000142.1 GCA_946404845.1 uncultured Butyrivibrio sp.
TCGTACAATTGATAATCCTTATTCAAAGACTGGTGGTATTGCAGTATTAAAGGGCAATCTTGCTCCCGAAGGTTCCGTTGTAAAACGTTCTGCAGTTGTAGCAGAAATGATGGAGCATACCGGTCCTGCAAGAGTATTTGATTGTGAAGAAGATGCCATCGCCGCGATCAAAGGAAAGAAGATTAAAGAAGGCGATGTTGTTGTTATCAGATATGAAGGACCTAAGGGTGGCCCAGGTATGAGAGAAATGCTTAATCCTACATCAGCTATTGCTGGTATGGGTCTTGGAAGCTCAGTTGCTCTTATTACTGATGGTAGATTCTCAGGTGCAAGCCGTGGTGCTTCTATCGGACACGTTTCTCCAGAAGCAGCAGTAGGTGGACCTATCGCCCTTATTGAAGAAGGTGATATCATCAGCATTGATATCCCTAATAACTCTCTTAATGTTAAGGTTTCTGATGAAGAACTTGCAAAGAGAAGAGCTAAATGGCAGCCAAGAGAACCAAAGGTTACAACAGGCTACCTTTCAAGATATAGAGAAATGGTTACAAGTGGTAACAGAGGCGCTGTTCTCGAAATACCAAAGAGCCATTAAAAAAAGCTATTAGTTGGAGGTCAGATATTATGGAACTTACAGGAGCACAGATCGTTCTGGAATGTCTTAAAGAACAGGGAGTTGATACTGTTTTTGGTTATCCGGGAGGAACTATCCTAAATATTTACGATGAATTATACAAACAGCAGGATCAGATCAAACACATTCTGACATCACATGAGCAGGGAGCTTCACACGCTGCTGATGGTTATGCAAGAGCTACTGGTAAGGTCGGCGTTTGTATGGCTACAAGTGGACCAGGTTCTACAAACCTTGTTACAGGTATTGCTACAGCATACATGGATTCAGTGCCTATGGTTGCTATTACATGTAATGTTAATCTGCCACTTCTTGGTAAGGATTCTTTCCAGGAGGTTGATATTGCAGGTATTACAATGCCTATTACCAAGCACGGCTTTATTGTCAAGAATGTAGAAGACCTTGCAGATACAATCAGAAAAGCATTTGATATTGCAAGAAGCGGAAGACCAGGCCCTGTAGTAGTAGATATTACTAAGGATTCAACAGCTAATAAGTGTGAATTTGAGCCTGTAAAGGTAGTAGAGAACGCTCCAAAGAAAAAATATAAAGCTGAGTCAATTGATGAAGCAATCAAGATGATAAAGGCTGCTAAAAAACCTCTTCTCTATGTTGGTGGCGGCGCAGTTATTTCAAATGCTTATAAAGAACTCAGAGAATTTGCTGATAAGGTAAATGCACCTGTTTGCGATACACTTATGGGTAAGGGCGCATTTGATGGTACTAATGAACTGTATACTGGTATGATCGGTATGCACGGTACCAAGACATCAAACTATGCAGCATGTAATTGTGATCTTCTGATTACACTTGGTGCACGATTCTCTGACCGTGTTACTGGTAATCCTAATACATTTGCTAGTAGGGCAAAGATTGTACAGTTCGACATAGATGCTGCAGAGATCAACAAGAATGTTAAGACAGATCTTGCAATTGTAGGAGATCTTAAGCAGATACTTAGTGATGTAAATGCACAGCTTGATAAGCAGAATCATGATGAGTGGAATAATGAGATCAAAGAACATATGCAGAAATTCCCTCTTTCATATGATGAGTCCAAGCTCACATGCCCATATATCATGGAAGAACTCGACAGAATTACTAAAGGTGATGCTATTATCACAACTGATGTAGGTCAGCACCAGATGTGGGCTGCACAGTATTATAAATATAAGAATCCAAGAACTTTCCTTACATCAGGTGGTCTTGGAACAATGGGATACGGTCTTGGAGCCTGCATAGGTGCCAAGGTTGGTAATCCAGATAAGACTGTTGTAAATATTGCAGGTGACGGATGTTTCAGAATGAACATGAATGAACTTGCAACAGCCAGCAGATATAACATTCCTATCATCGAGATTGTTATCGACAACCATGTACTGGGAATGGTTAGACAGTGGCAGACTCTGTTCTACAACAAGCACTATTCAAACACAGTCCTTCAGGATAAGGTTGACTTTGTAAAGGTTGCAGAAGGACTTGGCTGCGAAGCTATCAGAGTAACCAAGAAAGAAGAGGTTGCACCTGCAATTGAAAAAGCTATTGCTCTTAATGCACCTGTTCTCATTGATTGCATCATAGAAGAAGACGACAAGGTATTCCCAATGGTTCCAGCTGGTGCTTCAATCAGCGAAGCCTTTGATGAAAAAGACCTTGCAGCTAAAGAACAGAATAAATAAAGAACAGTCTTAAACAAAACTTAAGAATTTATAGGGTCTATTTGATAATATTTACTCTTGTATTAATAAAAGTGATTTGATAATATAATCCATGTTCGATTCGATATATGTCAAAAAATATGGTTTTGATGTTTCTACCCGGTCACCGTAAATTACCGGACTATCGAGAGTTTTTGATTATTATTTTACTGAACCCTAGTAATTATGACAAAATTTTCGATGGCGTAGAGCTGAAAAGCCCTACGCCATTTTTTGTTGCATAAGACCGGCAAGCGAATGGATGCTTGCATACAAATTCATTTGCCGGTCGTAAGAACATGGAGCACTAAGTGCGGAATGTTCGTGTGCGAAATCGAGTAGGAGTCAGCCTACTCGATTGCATATAGCTTGAGTATCAGAATGTAATTATTGTGGGAATAATTATGATACCAGGCACCAGGGCAAGCAATTCTGTGATTTGAGCTGTATTTGGAGAAAGGCTCTTATCATAATCTGTTTATGCAGCAAAAAATTGTGCTTTACTCTTAACTAGTTACTTGATAGTTACTAAAGTTAGTTTGTTATCAAATGAACTTATATTCTTATAAGTATATATAAGAATATGATTCAGGTGGCAAACAAGCCCTTCGACGAAGTCGAGTATAAATGGCTTGTTTGCAGTATTTTTGAAGCATTGCGACAAAAATACATACTTTGGGGTAGTTCATTTAAGATAAAAAAACAAAGAGAGGAAAGTAATGCGATAAGTCTTAAATCTTGGATTTATGGTATTACGGAAAAAGGAGAGAAATGAAAAAATTTAAGAGCGTAGTGTCTCTCGCTATTGCTACATGTATGGTATTTGGATTATGTGCATGTGGATCAAGCAACGAGACAACAGAAACATCTGACAACACAGAAACAGCTGCTACAGAAGAGGGAACATCTGCAGAAGCTGAAGAGACAGAGGAAGCTGCTGTAACATCTGACCTTAAGGTTGGTTTCATCTTCCTTCACGACGAGAACTCAACATACGACTTAAACTTCATCAATGCTGCTAAGGAAGCATGTGAAGCTGCTGGAGTTGAATATGTTACAAAGACTAACATTCCAGAAGGACAGGAATGTTACGAAGCTGCATGTGAACTTGCAGATGCTGGATGCGATATCGTTTTTGCTGATTCATTTGGTCATGAAGATTATATGATCGAAGCTGCAAAAGAATTCCCAGAAGTACAGTTCTGTCATGCAACAGGTACAAAGGCTCACACAGAAGGCCTTGATAACTACCATAATGCATTCGCTACAATCTATGAAGGCCGTTACCTTGCTGGTATCGCTGCTGGTATGAAGCTCAACGAGATGATCGAAGCTGGCGAAATCACAGAAGATCAGGCTAAGATTGGTTATGTAGGTGCATACACATATGCTGAAGTTATTTCAGGATATACATCATTCTTCCTTGGCGCACGTTCAGTTTGCCCATCAGCTACTATGGAAGTAACATTTACAGGTTCATGGTATGATGAAACAGCTGAAAAAGAAGGTGCTAACAAGCTTATCGAAAATGGCTGCGTACTTATTTCACAGCACGCTGATTCTATGGGTGCTCCAACAGCTTGTGAGAAGGCTGGTGTTCCAGACGTATCTTACAACGGAAGCACAGTAGATGCTTGCCCTAACACATTCATCGTATCATCTAGAATTGATTGGGCTCCATATTTCTCATACATCATTGACTGCGTAACTAACGGTGAAGCAATCGCTACAGACTGGGTTGGTACTCTTGAGACTGGTTCAGTAGTTCTTACAGATCTTGGTAGCGCTGCTGCAGAAGGAACAGCTGAAGCTATTGCAGAAGCAGAAGAAGCTATGAAGGCTGGAACACTTCACGTATTTGATGTAACAACATTTACAGTAGATGGCGCACAGCTTGATTCATACATGGCTGACGTTGATACAGATGCTGATTACACAGCTGATACAGAAGTTATCACTGATGGTTATTTTGCAGAATCTAACGAAGAGTTCCGTTCAGCTCCATACTTTGATGTACAGATCGACGGAATCTCACTTCTTGACGAAGCATACTAATTAAGCTGATGATCATCTGATCTGGATGATATCACCTTAAATCATTAGAGCTGAAGGTGTGAAAAGAAGTTATATAACTTTTCATACCTTCGCTCATTTTATATATCTCAAAAAATAGTTTTATAAAGGGTCTAATGGGTGATCAAATTGGAAAAGAAAGAAATTGCAGTTTCTCTTCGTGGTATCACAAAAAAATTTGGTAAAGTTGTTGCCAATAATGATGTAAACCTTGATGTATACAAGGGGGAAATTCTCTCACTTCTCGGTGAAAATGGAAGTGGTAAAACCACACTTATGAATATGCTCTCAGGAATATATTTTCCAGATGAGGGACAGATTATAGTAAACGGAAAAGAAGCCGTTATCAAATCTCCAAGAGATGCTTTTGAACTTGGAATCGGTATGGTTCATCAGCATTTTAAATTAATTGACGTATTTACAGCTACTCAGAATATTATTCTGGGACTTGATGGAAAGCTGAATATAAAAGGAGCCAAAAAAGAAATCCAGAGAATCTGTGATAAATATGGCTTTGATATAAATTTGGATAAGAAAATATACGATATGTCTGTTTCTGAAAAGCAGACAGTTGAAATCGTTAAAGTATTATATAGAGGCGCAAATATACTGGTTCTTGATGAACCTACAGCTGTTCTGACTCCTCAGGAGACAGAGAAACTTTTTAAGGTTATGCGTAATATGAAATCTGATGGTAAGTCAATTATCATTATTACTCATAAGCTTCACGAAGTTGAGGCTATTTCTGACAGAGTAGCAGTCCTTAGACAGGGCGAGTATATTGACGACATGATTACAAGTGAGACTAATGCCCAGGAAATGACTGATATGATGGTCGGACATGCAGTTACACTTAATATTGACAGACCAGAGCCTAAGAATTCTAATAAGAGAATTGAAGTAAAGAATCTGACTGTTCTTGATGAAGAAGGCGTTACTAAGTTAAAAGATGTATCTTTTGAAGTAAACAGCGGTGAAGTACTGGGAATTGCTGGTATATCAGGATGCGGACAAAAAGAACTGTTAAAAGCAATTGCAGGTCTTGAAAAAGTAGAAAGCGGAAGCATTACTTATATCCATAAAGATGGAAGAACAGAAGAACTGCTTGGTCTTAAGCCAAGACAGATCTCTGAACTTGGAGTAAAGCTCTCATTCGTTCCAGAAGACAGACTTGGAATGGGACTTGTTGGTAATATGAATCTTGCAGATAATATGATGCTTCGTTCATACAGAAAAGGTAAGTCGAGATTTTTTACTGATAAAAAGACTCCTAGAACTCTTGCTGAGAATATCGTTGAAAAGCTGCAGGTAGTAACACCATCAATTGATACTCCTGTACGTAAGCTATCTGGCGGTAACGTTCAGAAGATTCTTGTAGGTAGAGAAATTGCATCAGGACCTAAGGTGCTCATGACAGCATATGCGGTACGAGGCCTTGATATTAACTCATCATATACAATTTATGATCTTATTAACAAGCAGAAGGAAAAAGGAACAGCAGTTATATTTGTAGGTGAAGACCTTGATGTTCTGATCGAATTATGTGACAGAATCCTTGTTCTATGTGACGGTGAAGTAAGCGGAATAGTTGAAGGCAGAAATGCTGACAAGAATGAACTGGGTATGATGATGACATCTAATCATAATACATCAAAAGGAGGCGTCACAGTATGAGTTTCCATGTTAGTAAGAGAAGCGACATTACCACTTCAAAGGCGTGGATTATAAGGATTATAGCAATAGTTGCAGCTCTTGTAGTCTGCGGTATAGTTACAACGATTTGTACAGGAGATAATCCTATATCAATATTTACAACAATTTTTCAGGGTGCATTTGGATCACAGCGTAAGACATTCATAACTCTTCAGTATGTTGCAATCCTGCTGATTATATCACTTGCACTTACACCTGCGTTCAAGATGCAGTTCTGGAACATTGGTGGTGAGGGACAAGTCCTTATGGGAGGACTTGCAAGTGCAGCTTGTATGATCACACTTGCAGATAAGGTTCCAAATGCAGTAGTTATTATCCTCATGATAATTTCTTCAATTCTTGCAGGAGCTATCTGGGGACTTATTCCAGCTCTTTTTAAAGCTTTATGGAATACAAATGAAACTCTTTCTACGCTTATGATGAACTACATAGCAACTCAGCTTGTTGCATATTTTGTCATCGTATGGGAAGTGCCTAAGGGATCAGGTAAGATTGGAATCATCAATCAGGATTCCAATGTGGGATGGCTCATAAATGTTGCAGGTAATAAGTATCTGCTCAGCATTATCGTAGCTGTCGTAATTACAATTGGTATGTTCATATATCTTAAATATACCAAGCACGGTTATGAAATCTCTGTAGTAGGAGAGAGCCAGAACACTGCCAGATACGTTGGAATTAACGTAGAAAAAGTTATTATCAGAACAATGATATTATCTGGTGCTATCTGCGGTATCGCAGGACTTCTCCTTGTAGGCGGAGTTAACCATACAATTACAACTACTATATCAGACGGACAGGGATTTACAGGCGTTATGGTTTCATGGCTTGCCAAGTTCAATCCTATAACAATGATTTTTACAAGTCTTCTGATCATCTTTATGGACAGAGGTGCTAGTGAAATTTCAACAGCGTTTGAATTAAACCAGAGTTTTGCAGATATTCTGACAGGTATTATTCTGTTCTTTATTATCGGCTGCGAATTCTTTATCAGATATCAGATCAGCTTTGTAAAGGCTAATGGAAAGGAGGAGGCATAATGTTAGATTTAGTTGCATTTATCCCTAGAGCCGTACAGCAGGGTATTCCTCTTCTTTTTGGTAGTACAGGAGAGACTATAACAGAGAAATCAGGTAACCTTAACCTTGGTATTCCTGGTGTTATGTATGTTGGAGCTATAAGCGGCGTTATTGGTGCATTTTTCTATGAGCAGGGCGCAGGCGCAGACAATATGAATGCATTTCTTGCAATATTAATTCCTCTTATGTGTTCTCTTCTTGGTTCACTTCTTATGGGACTTTTATATTGCTTTTTGACAGTTACACTCAGATCTAATCAGAATGTTACAGGTCTTGCCATGACTACATTTGGTATTGGATTTGGTAACTTTTTTGGCGGATCACTTATTAAGCTTGCTGGCGCAGATGTACCTTCAATTTCTCTGTCAGCTACATCAGCATATTTCAGTCACACACTTCCTGGTGCATCCAGCACAGGCTGGTTTGGTAAGATATTTCTGTCATATGGATTCCTTGCTTATGCGGCTATAATAATTTCACTTATTGCTGCTTATGTATTAAGACATACTCGTACAGGTCTTCATTTAAGAGCAGTTGGTGAGAATCCTGCAACAGCAGATGCGGCAGGTATTAATGTTACTAGATATAAATATGTATCAACTTGTCTTGGCTGCATGATTGCTGGTCTTGGTGGTCTCTATTATGTAATGGACTATGCATGCGGCGTTTGGTCAAATGATGCATTTGGTGACAGAGGTTGGCTTGCAATTGCACTTGTAATCTTCACAATCTGGAAGCCTGATCTTGGAATATTCTCATCAATTCTGTTTGGCGGTCTATATATTCTCTATCTGTATCTGCCATCAGGAATGGATCATGCAGAGTACAAGGAGCTGTACAAGATGATTCCTTATGTTGTAACTCTTGTAGTTCTGGTAATTACTAGTATGAGGAACAAGAGGGAGAATCAGCCACCTAAGAGTCTTGGTACTAACTATTTCAGAGAAGAAAGATAACATAAATTATAAGTCAGGATGGGAGAATTGTTGGCATGAACTTTTTAGAAGAGAGAATAATGCACGATGGTGTTGTTAAGGAAGGTAATATTCTAAAGGTAGATAGTTTCCTTAATCATCAGCTGGATGTAGAGCTGTTTGATCAGATGGGAGCAGAGTGGAAGAAGAGGTTTGAAGGAATCGAGGTTAATAAGATTCTAACAATAGAGGCATCAGGTATTGGAATTGCCTGTATAGTTGCCAAGCATTTCGGTGTTCCAGTAGTATTTGCCAAAAAGACTCAGAGTGTGAACCTTGATGGTGAAATGTACACAGCAGAAGTAGAGTCATTTACTCACAAGAACAAGAATCAGGTAATAGTTTCCAAGAAGTTCTTAAACGAAAATGACAAGATTCTGATTATAGATGATTTCCTTGCAAATGGATGTGCCCTTCAGGGTCTCATATCCATAATAAATCAGTCCGGCGCCTCAGTATCCGGCATCGGCATTGCCATAGAAAAAGGTTTCCAGACCGGCGGCCAGATCATCCGCAACATGGGTTACAAACTAGAATCTCTCGCCATAGTAGAGTCCATGGACCCTACCACCGGCACAGTAGAGTTCAGGGGCCAGTAAACTCCCTGCGCCACGGAAGGAGATGAGCCAGTCATCTACGCGCTTTTTCACCGAAATGAAGGGCACAGGGTATTCTCCAATGTGCCGTGTGTCACATGTCTGAGGGTCCGTGCTTAGGAGTAGTCCACATACCGCCCTCTCCTTCAGGTAAGACTTTTCTAGTTGTTCTAAATGCCGCGCTCCGCTTCTGGACAAGCATGCCTCCCAGTAAAACTCGCAGGACGCGCTACTTTATTTAAGGTCAATATTCACTAGCTCGCTTTGCGAGCTGCTTACAACAATAAAGACATGAACTCCC
>CAMJFD010000143.1 GCA_946404845.1 uncultured Butyrivibrio sp.
AGAGGTAAGATGATGAACAAGGAAAAAATTAAAAAATTATTATTTCAGTTTGTTAAATTTTATTTGTTTTCCCTTTTGGTCACATTACTTCAGTATTTACTACTGACTTTTTTGCCAAAGGTATTTTATAACAATACGGACTGGTGCAGTATACCTTGCCAGCTTTTTAGGGTAAAATTAGGTATAGTAGATACTTATATATTTAATTATCCGGTAACCGGAGATGAAACAGGTGGAATGGGTTATTTTGCGGCATTTGCAATTACTCTTTTTATTGCGCAGTGCGTCAATTTCCCAATGCAGAGAAACGTAACGTTTAAGTCTCATGGAAATGTCTGGTATCAGGCTATGTGGTATGCAATAGCATTCGTTGTAATTACGGTAGTGTGCAGTGTGCTGATGTCTATCTATGTACCGATTTGCAAACAGTACCTCGAGCCAGCTGTTTACAATATTCTCATAACTGTCATAAATGGCGGCGTGCAGATGGTGATATATTTTCCGGTTTACAAGATTATTTTTCCAGAGGAAAAAAATTGAAATGTTGAAAATCGCTGTTGTAGATGACGATCTAAATGAACAGAAAAAATTATCAGATATGTTTACAAGACTTGGTGGCGAGATAGGGCTTGATCTGTCTGTTGTCACATTCTCAGACAGGGAATCATTCCTTACTGGATATGACAAGAGTTATGCAATGCTCTGTCTCGACATCGAGCTTAACTTAGAAGATGATAATGACAATGGAATCGAACTTGCCAGAAAGATCAGGCAAGTTGATTCTGATGTCATTATCATCTTTATTACTAATCTGGCTCAGATGGCTATTAAAGGATATGAGGTAAGGGCCTTTGATTTCATAGTTAAGCCCGTTAATTACGGAGACTTTGCCATGAAGATGAGGAGCGCTCTTGGATTCTATCAGGGACACAGGTCAGAAAGTTTCAAAGTTCAGACAGAACATGGTTTTGTTATGATTTCAAGTGACGAGCTCTATTATATAGAGGTTAGTGGTCACTATATCTATTATCACACAGGTAATCAGGTGTACAAGCAGAAGGGCACGCTCAAGGAGATAGAGGGCAAAATCTCTGAACTTCCGTTTAAGAGGTGCAACAACTGCTATCTGATCAATCTTAAATATGTAAGTGGTGTGGATAAGGATGATGTAATTGTAGGCGGAGACAGGCTCAAGATAAGCCGTCCTAAAAAGAGGGAGTTTCTGCAGGCAATTGCTGAATACATGGGAGGTAAGATATTGTGAATACCATGTTTGAGTTATGGGATTTAATTTCATATGCAGTGCAGCTGATACTGGCTGGAACTATAGTGATTATTTTTAGCCCCAAGAAAAAATACTGGGGGCTGCGCTACGCTATTTCAGCTTGTTTGTTCATTGCAGTATCTTATTTTATAAATCATTTTGCCATGAATATCATGGAAGTAATCGGCTATGTGGGCTATTGGTCGCTGTACATAGCAGGCGTATTATTCCTGATATATATGTGTACTGAGTACAACTATAGGCAGGTTCTGTATTATTCTATAATCGCTCTTGCAGTGCAGCATGTAGCCTTTGATATATGTGAGATATTTGATTCGGTTTTAGGCAGGGTACAGGTAATTGATATAGTTATTTATATCATTATATATGGAATATTTGCGTTTGTTATCAGAAGATTTTTTTTCAAGATGGAGGCTAAAAACTTCAAACAGACGGATCTGGTTCCGATTATAACGATCATGATGATCGTGCTGTTCGTAAGTGTTATGTACAGGGGGAACACGTTCTATGATGTTGAATTCTCATGGAACTACGTATATTACAGGATTGTAGATGCACTTTGTTGCATCTATATTCTATGGACGCAGGGCATAAGGCGTATGAGCGAGTACTATGCTAGCGAGCTTGAGGGTATTAATAAGGCCTTTATGATTCAGAAGGAGCAGTATAAGATCAAGCAGGAGACAATTGACAGTATCAACAGGAAGTGTCATGACTTAAAGCATCAGATTGAGGCACTTCACCATATGGAAGAGGATAGCGACAAAGAGGCTTATTACAAGGAACTAAAGAAAGATATTATGATATACGATATGGCCATTGATACGGGAAATGATGCTCTTAATGTCCTGATGATGGATAAGGGTCTTTACTGCTGCGAGCATGACATACAGCTGAGTTGCATGGCCGATGCGGGTTCTCTGTCATTTATGAAACTTGAGGATGTCTATGCGATATTTGGTAATGCGCTGGACAACGCAATTACTGCGGTTGAGAAGATAAGTGACAAGGAGAAGAGAGTCATTAATCTGAAAGTCTTGAATCAGAACAATATGTTCATGGTCCAGCTCCAGAATTATTACAGTGGAATACTGTCATTTGAGGATGGCATGCCTCTTACAACCAAGAGGGACAAGATGCAACATGGCTTTGGAGTTAAGAGCATCAGATATCTTGCTGAGAAGTACGGCGGCACAATGACAGTTAATGCTAAGGATGGGATATTTACACTGCAGATTTTATTGCCAATAATGGAACAGTAAGAAAACTAAAATATAATTAAAGTACTATTTATAGGACACCTACCAAGGTGTGAGTATTATGATGATTGTAAGGGAGATTTGCAATGATGCCATAACAGGGAGAAAGCCATCAGATGAGGGAGTATCTGATGGCTTTTAGATTTTTGTATGAAAAAGTTTTCTTATGAGGGGAGGAAATGAATTGTTTATATGTGTTTCACTTCTTGAATATAGAATACTGTGCAAACCTAAATCGGAATTAAAGCAAATATTATAAAAGTATAAAATGAATTTTTGAAATGTTATTTGTAGTTATTATGTATTTTGGATAGTATATAAATAGATTAGTTGGGAATAAGATTTATTTGATATTAAAATAATAATTTACTGTGTTTTACAAAAGGGGTGTGCATGAGTCAGATTCTTATTAAGAAGATAAGTATAACAGAGCTTGAAACAGATGCTGTTGTAAATGCTGCAAATAGTGGATTATGGGAGGGCGGCGGAGTTTGCGGATATATTTTTTGCCGTGCTGGATGACAGAATTATGGCAGTTGGACAGAGTTTGTTAGATAAAAAAGATTAAAAACTGAGGAAAGTATGAGCGAACCAATAGCAAAACATGAGTTATTCAAATATGAAAAAGATCTTCCAATTATTGTAAGACCAATACCGGCTGATTCTGATATAGGTGATGCTCTTTTAAATCACTGGCACAAGGATCTGGAGATTGCATACATAGTGGCGGGGCATAGCCGGCACTATATTAATGGTGAGTGCGTTGTGGCGCAGCCAGGAAGGCTTATTGTCACTAATTCGGAGTGCATACACAGTATTATTCCTGATAGTACTATTAAGGATCAGCATATTCTGTCTACAATTTTGCTTGTAATTAATCCTGAATTCTTGTTGCAAGTATATCCTGAATATAATGATGTGTATTTTAAAAATGACAAGATAATTGCACGCCCTGAAATTGGGGAGATTATGAAAGAACTTGTTAATTATACTGAGGGTAAACCTGGAAATGTTCAAAAAGCGATGTACCTAAAAGGCAAGGTGATGGAATTATTATATTACATGACCCAGGAAGGAATTATTTCAAGAAACAAGGCTAGTAATATTAATAGTCAGAAGAATATTGAGAGAATGCGAGGCGTTATTTCTTTTATAGAAAATCATTATAAGGAGTCTATAACACAGGCTATGGTAGCCAAAAAGTTTTATTTTAGCGTAGTCTATTTTTCTAAATACTTCAAAAAATGTACTGGAATGACATTCACAGACTATCTGACATACTACAGAGTTGAGATGGCAAGGCAAGAGCTTATCAGTACAAAAAAGAGTATTTCTCAAATTGCTATGGATAATGGATTTTCTGATGAACGCAGATTTATTATGGGTTTCAAGAAATACTATCAGTTGACTCCTCTTAAGTATAGAAAAACACATATATAATAAACGGTAATTTTTTGGCTAATAAAAGTATATAAACTTTTTCTATGATAAGCGAAAATATTTGTAACGATCGTTGTAAGGAATTTTATTGGAACTAGTTTTTTAATTATTATTAGAGAAAGGGTTTACGGGATGGTTACAAATAATAATAAGTTAAGTTTGGGTGAAAAAATAGCTTATGGAATGGGTGATAGTGCTGCAAACGTGTATGTTGCAATGGCTGGAACATTTCTTACTGGATATTATACAGATACTGTAGGTCTTGCAGCAGCGGCGGTTGGTACGATGATGCTCCTTGCAAGAATATTTGATGGAATAACTGATTTGATGATGGGAGCTATAGTTGATAAGACCAAGAGTAGATTTGGTAAGGCTAGACCATGGATTTTATGGACTGCACCACTAATGCTACTAGGACTAATAGCTTTGTTTGCGGTACCTAAGAGTTTCTATGGTACAAATGCAGGACTTGTATATGCTTATATTTCATATATTTTTATGAATTGTATTGTATATACAGCTAATAATCTACCATATAATGCTCTACTTAGTCGTATGACACTTAATGTACAGGATAGAGCATCTACAGCATCAATAAGATTTGTAATGACACAGTTGACAACAGTTATAATAAATGCGGTAACAGCTAATTTGATTGGAAGCATTGGTTGGACAAGTCTTGCAATAGTTTATGGAATTATAGAAATGGTAATGCTTATCTGGTGTTTTATCGGTTGTAAAGAACACATTGATGAAGATGAGATTACAGGTAATGTAAAGGTAAATGAAGTACCACTTAATGAAGCATTGCCGGCACTTCTAAAAAATAAATATTTCTATTTACAAGCAATGTTATTTTTAGTTCTGTATATTGGAGTTGTTTGCGCAGGTGCAACAACTTACTATTTCTGCAATACAGTACTTGGAAACATTGGAATTATAACATTTATTTCGATGGCAACAACAATTCCTGCAATGATTTATAATTTTATTAATCCTGTTTTTGTACATAAATATGGTAAGAGAAAAATGATGATTATAGGTAGTCTCTTAATGATTATCGGAAGTATCATCATTGGATTAGCAAATTCTAATGTTATGTTAGCAATTATAGGTCTTATAATCAAAGGATTTGGTATGGGACCAATCATGTCAGGAATATTTGCCATGACAGCAGATGTTGTAGATTATGGCGAATGGAAGACTGGCGTTCGTTCAGAAGGTCTTGTTAATAGTTGCACTTCATTTGGAATGAAAGTAGGAATTGGACTTGGTTCAGCTGTATGTACATGGATTCTCGCATTTGGAGGATATGATGGAACAGCTGCTATTCAGAGCGAGTCAGCTATATTAGCTATTCGATTTAGCTTTGGATATTTAGGAGCAATTATTGCAGGAATATGTCTTGTTATTATTTTGGCTATGAATATTGATAAATATATAGTTCAGATACAGAAAGATTTGGAAGCAAAAAGGTTAGGGAGATAAATAGTTATGTCAAAACTTAGTGATGAGATTCGCAAGAATTTTAAGGCGGGCGATGATATTAGGGACGCAGGACTTACAACACCTGAAAATATTGTCAGATACGATGATATTGTGTATGGCACGGATGAGAAGTGGCAGATTCTGGATGTTTACAGACCTAAGGATAGTGAAGGAGAGCAGCTTCCTGTTATTGTCAGTTTCCATGGTGGCGGATGGGTTTATGGTGACAAGGAGAGGTATCAGTACTATTGTATGAGCCTTGTACAGCATGGCTTTGCAGTTGTTAATTTTACTTATGGACTTGCACCAGAGTTCAAGTTTCCATCACAGCTACGTGATGCCAACATGGTTTTTGCATGGGTACTTGAAAATGCTGATAAATATGGATTTGATGCAGCAAACATTTTTGCCGTAGGCGATTCTGCTGGAGCACATCAGCTGGCTCTATATTGTAACGTTTGCACTAATCCTGAATATGCTGGAGAGCTTGGAATCGAGCCTCCAAAGGGATTTGTACCTAAGGCTGTTGCGCTTAACTGTGGTGCATACAAGATTGAGATAAACAAAAACAGCCCTTCAATGGATTCACAGATCATGGAAGATTATCTTCCTGAGGGCGGATCTGACAAGGAGGCTGGTCTTATAAATGTCATGGCTCACATGACAGCAGATTTTCCACCAACATTTTACATGACATGCACAGGTGATTTCCTGATAAGTCAGGCGCCAGCGCTAGGACAGAAGCTGTTGGAACTGCAGGTGGAGCATGAGTTTAGATTCTTTACGGGAGAAAAAGAGCTAGGACATGTTTTTCACTGTAATATGAAACTCGACAGAGCTCACGAAGCGAATAAAGAAGAATGTGACTTTTTTAAAAACCATATGAGCAAGTAATAAGGAGGTTCGAATGGGCAAGATATATGCGTCAAAGTCAGATAAAATCGAAAAAAGAGAAGTGCTGCATGGAGAGATTTCGCGACAGCTTGCAGGAGAGTGTGTCGTACTGTTAGAAAACGACGGAGTGTTGCCATTAAGTGCTAATTCCGTTGCACTGTACGGAAATGCCGTAAGAAACACGGTCAGAGGCGGTACAGGCTCAGGCGATGTTAATACAAGAGATAATGTAACTATTGAGCAGGGCGCTGTTCATGCGGGAATCACGGTTACTACAGGAGAATTTCTTGCAAGACAGGATGCAGCTCTTAAAGCAGCCAAAGATGCATACATGCAGGAGTGCAGCAAGATTGCAGAGGCAAATGGGGCTCCATTATTCACAGTAATGTTTGATAACCCATTTAAAGAGCCTGCTGCGCTTGCTATAGAAGATGGCGATATTAATACAGATAAGGCCGACACAGCTATTTACTGTGTGTCCAGAAATTCCGGTGAAGGTGCCGACAGATACGACGTGAAGGGTGATTACTACTTTTTTGATGAAGAGATAGAGAACATTAAGCTCTTGAGCGCACGCTATGATAAGACAATTGTGCTTCTTAATATCGGCGGCGTAATGGATCTAACCCCACTTCGTGAAATTGAGGGCCTTAACAGTGTTGTTCTAATGGGACAGCTTGGAAACCTTGGCGGAGACGCTATCTGGGATGTGCTTACAGGTAAGGTGAATCCTTCAGGTAAGCTTGTTGATACATGGGCTGAGAATTATCTTGATTATCCTTCATCAGAGAAGTTCAGCCACAGGGAGAGCGTTCATGATGAGGATTACACAGACGGAATCTACGTGGGATACAGATATTTTGACACTTTTGGAGTAGAGCCTGCATATCCATTTGGTTATGGTATCAGCTATACTTCTTTTGTAATAGATGATATGAGTGCTGCGATTAATGGAGACAAGATCAGTGTTTCAGCAAAGGTAACTAATACAGGAAGTGTCCCTGGCAAAGAAGTTGTTCAGGTATACGTATCAGCCCCTTCTGGCAAGCTCGATAAGCCTTCCAAGGAGCTGAAGGGATTTGCCAAGACTGGCCTTATAGGAGCCGGAGAATTTGAGACAGTCAATATTTCTTTTGCCGCAAAAGATCTTGCATCATACGATGTAAGCCTTGCGTCATGGGTGATTGAAAAAGGTAACTACCTTGTAAAGGTTGGAAATAGTAGCGATAGCGTTGTGGCAGTTGCTGTAATCAAGGTGGAAGAAGACATTGTTACAGAGAAGCTAAAGAATATCTTGAAGCTGGACAAGGCTCTTGATGAGATTAAGCCAGAGGCTGGATGTGATGAGGCGGTTGACGGCTTGCCAGTACTAGTTTTGGATAAAAATGCCGTAGGCACAGTTGCAATTGAATATCAGAATGGAAGAAATGTGCTGAAGTGTGATAAGGCTGAAAAGCTGACTCTTCAGGATGTGAAGGATGGTAAGTGCACGCTGGATGAGCTGGTTGCACAACTGACAGTTAGGGAGATGGCGCTATTATGCGTTGGAACTAACAGAAGTTCTGATGATGAGGTAGTAGGAAATGCATCTCAGACGGTGCCTGGAGCGGCCGGTGACACATCACCAGTAGTTAGAGATGATAGAGGTGTTGATACACTTATTCTAGCTGATGGCCCTGCAGGACTTCGTTTACAGGCACATTTTAAGACTGACAAGGATGGAAATATCTTAAAAGGTGGCGGCGGAATGGGCGATGTCGTAGAGGAGTTCGACGATAGCTGTACAGATGCGGTTGATTATTATCAGTACACAACTGCTATTCCTATTGGCTGGTCACTTGCAATGTCCTGGAACATGGAACTGTGCGAGAGAGCAGGTGATATGGTAGGTACAGAGATGGAGCAGTTCGGTGTAGACTTATGGCTTGCACCAGCTCTTAATATTCATAGAAATCCTCTTTGTGGCAGAAACTTTGAATATTATTCAGAAGATCCTCTTATCGCAGGTAAGGTTACAGCTGCCATTACTAATGGTGTCCAGAAGCATAAAGGCAAGGGCACAACTATCAAGCATTTTGCCTGCAATAATCAGGAGGACAACAGATATTTTGTAAATGCGCATGTAGGTGAGAGAGCACTTAGAGAGATATACTTAAAGGGCTTTGAAATTGCGGTTAAGGAGTCACACCCATTGTCAGTTATGACTTCCTACAATCTCTTAAACGGTGAGCACACTGCAAATAGTTATGATCTGCTGCAGAGCGCCCTCAGAGACGAGTGGGGATTTGATGGATTTGTAATGACTGACTGGTTCACATCTCAGAACGTGCCATTTATTACAGGTAAGTTCAAGCCACAATATCCAATCTCAGCATCAACAGGCTGCATTGCTGCTGGTAACGATGTACAGATGCCAGGCTGTCAGCTGAACGTTGATGATATAGTTAAGGCTGTTGAAAGCGGCGAGGAAGTTGACGGATACAAGATAACTCTTGGAGATCTCCAGTACTGTGCAAAGAATGTAATTGGTGTTGTGATGAAGTGTAGATGACAAATGCAGATAAATTGAAGTTCCCCTATAAAGAGAGGAGGCCACCGAATGAGGGAGATTCGGTGGCTTTTAGTATGAAAAAGTTTTTTCTTATGAGGGAGGAAACTATATATTTCCTAGAAAT
>CAMJFD010000144.1 GCA_946404845.1 uncultured Butyrivibrio sp.
GGAAAAAATGCGATTCTTAAAGGAACAGATTTGCAGGAAGGTGCTACCACTATAGATAGAAATAACCAGATTGGAGGTCATAAAGCCTAATGCCTTATAATATGAACGATACAAGCAAATATAATGACATAATTAACCTGCCACATCACGTATCGAAGACACGTCCTCAAATGGATATGATTGAACGCGCAGCACAGTTCTCTCCATTTGCTGCTCTTACAGGTTACGATGCAGCTGTAAAAGAGACTGCAAGGCTGACTGACAGCAGGGTTATTCTTGATGAAGAAAGTAAAACCGTTCTAGATGCCAAATTTCAGATACTATTTGAACATATAAATGCATGTCCTGAAGTAACAGTTACATATTTCCAGCCTGACTTACTAAAAAAAGGTGGTGTATACATAACTAAAACGGGTTGTGTACGCAAGATTCAACCTATAGAAAAAAACATTGTGTTCACTGATTCAGTAACACTTAAAATTGACGACATTGTAGATATATCAGGAAGTATTTTTCCAGATGATCTTTAAAAAAAGAAAGACAATAAGTCTTTCTTTTTTATTTATATTATTGTTTATTCTCTTTGAACATAGTCATCATCTCATTAGTAAGACTATAATCATCCGGCTGCAGAATGATCTCTGAACGCTCTCTCCACTCTGCTACCTTAAGTTCAGATTCATCCATATTAATAGTAGTATCGCCATCAACATCACAGTAGAATCCAGCAAGCAGATCATCTACAACTCCCCATGGCTGTGACTTGTAATATCTGATGTTCTTAACCTTAAGTCCTACCTCTTCCATGACTTCTCTCTGAACAGTTTCTTCAAGAGTTTCACCAATTTCTGTGAATCCAGCAACAAGTGCATAATGAGCAAATCCTGTTCTGTACTTGGTCACAAGAAGTTTATCTCCATTAGTAACACCAACTATTACAGCAGGAACTATCCTAGGATAAATAGTATTACCGCATGTTGGGCACTTGATGGCTCTTTCTGTATCTGAATGAACAGTAAGGCTTCCGCATCTGCCACAATATTTATTATTCCTGTACCAGTTAGCCAGCTGAAGTGCTGTATAAGCAACGAATATTCTATATCTCTTGGTGTACCCCGCGTGCCTTAAATCCTTGACTGACTTATGAGCATATCCTTCCGGAATATTGATCTCATCTTCCATCAAAAAGTAATTATTCTCATTATCAACTGAAAAAAGATAAGTAAGTTTCTCTGTATCTAATCCATCTATATCGGCCACCTTAGGGAATTTAACTTCTTTTGTCTCTTCGTTATCCATATCCATTACAAGTGGATTGCCATTTTCAAAATGAATAACTATACTGTCTGAATCTGCCTTTTTTCCTGGGTGATATTGATTATAGAACTTGTGAGGATATATATCTTGTATCATAGCCATTTTCTCCTAAATCATCATGATGTGTAAAAACCCGCATTTAATGCGAATGCGGGCCTTAAATATGTTCGTTATATAATTATAATTCTTTGAAATGGAAATTCTTTTTGCCAGTTGCATAATCATCTACAATCTGACCTGTTCCATATAATTTGTATTTGTAAGTCATAAGTCCTTCAAGACCAACTGGACCTCTTGCATGGATCTTGCTGGTACTAATTCCAACTTCAGCACCAAATCCATATCTAAATCCATCTGCAAATCTTGTAGAACAGTTATGATATACACCTGCAGAATCTACCATCTGCATAAAATAATCTGCTGTCTTAGTATCTTCTGTAATAATTGAATCTGTGTGATGTGAACCGAATTTGTTAATATGCTCTACAGCTTCATTTACATCAGACACAAGCTTAACAGACATAACAAGTTCAAGATATTCCTTGTGGAACTCTTCCTCTGTCATCTCCTCAGCATTTATAATATCTGTTACTTCCTTGGTTCCGCGCAGCTTAACACCAGCATTTGCAAGTGCTGCAGCAGCTTTTGGCAGGAACTTGTCTGCAATATCTCTATGAACCAGAAGTGTCTCTGCAGCATTACAAGCAGCAGTATACTGAGTCTTGGCATCAATAATTATTGGAATTGCCTTTTCTATATCAGCATCCTTATCAACATATACGTGACATACACCATCAGCATGACCCATTACAGGAATCTTGGTGTTGTTCATAATATACTGAACAAATGCATTTGAACCTCTTGGAATCAGCAAATCTACATCTTTTTCACACTGCAGGAGTTCATCAATTTCATTATGTTGCTCTGCCTGCAAAAGACATCCCTCAGGAAGTCCAGCATCTACAACAGCTTTGTATATGATATTAAACAGTACTTTGTTAGTATTTGCTGTCTCTTTGCCGCCCTTTAATATAGCGCAGTTACCACTCTTGATGCACAAAGTTGAGATCTGAACAAGCGCATCTGGACGTGCTTCAAATATAACGCCTATTACACCTATAGGACATGAAATACGTTTTAATACAAGACCTTCATCAAGTTCCCTTGATAACAGAACTTTTCCAACTGGATCTGCAAGGCCCACCAGCTGATGGATACCTTCAATAACAGTATTCAGCTTACCTTCATCGAATTTAAGTCTCTTATAAACAGCATCTGAAATGCCATTTTCTTTGGCATTATCAAGATCTTTGTGATTTGCTTCAAAAATTTCTTCTTTATGCTGTACAAGTTCTCCCGCAACTGCTTTAAGCGCTTTATTACGTTCCTCATTAGTGCTTGCTGCAAGCTTTGGTGAGATCAGTTTCATGCGATGTGCTTCTTCTCTGATTTTCATATATATAATTCCTTCCGTATTAACCAAACATTAGTTAGAATTATATAACAAAAAAGCTTTATAGAAAATGACCTTATTTATTTTATTCTTTGTATTTTAACAGACTCTTTATCAGGATAGTTGGTCATCATGTATTTGCAGAAATCATTTACATTAAGAGCTTTGGAAAAATAGAATCCCTGCATATAATCAACTCCCATATTTGTAAGTAGTTCTGCCATTTCTCTGGTCTCAACGCCCTCTACAACTATCTCGAGATTCTGATTCTTGAACATCTCAACCACCTTAGTCAGAATATCGCTCTTGCCTTCCATATATGCCCATAGTATAGATTTATCTATCTTAACTATTTTTAGAGGCAATGTGAGCAGATTAACTATATTGGAGAATCCTGTTCCAAAATCATCCAATGAAAAACTTGCACCATAATCAATCAGCTGATTCATCTGGGTATACAGCATATCCTGATCAACTGTAGCAGTTTCGGTTATCTCAAGATTGATTCTATATAATGGCACTTTATATTTATTGGATATATTAACGAGTTCATTAGCAAGGTTTTCCTGCAGGCACTGTGCAGGAGACAGATTGACTTCTACGTAATCTATGCCAAGGTCTCCAAAATTATTATTCTTTATGAGATTACATGTCTTTTCAAATATCTGTCTTCCCAGCTCAATTATTCGGCCATTTTCCTCAGCTTTTTTGATAAATTCGTCTGGAGAAATAAATCCAAACTCTTTGTCATTAAGCCTTGCGAGAGCTTCTGCAGAAGTTACTCTCTGCTCTGCAACAGAAAAAATAGGCTGGAAATATACTTCTATACTGTTGTTTGAAATAGCTCTATTAAGAGCCTTTTCAACTATTACATCTCTTTGAATCTCATCTTCCATCTTGGAATTAATAACCACATATGTTCCAGAGCCTTTTTTGACCGCATCACTTATAGACTTAATAACAATGGACGTAAGCGCGGATTTGCTCGTATTAACAACTTCATTTGTGATATAAGTCAGAACTTCTGTGAACTGAATGCTTTCATATCCAGATCTGTCTTCCCATGGGGATTTGAATCTTGATTCTATTTTTAATCTGACTTCATCTGTATCTCTTACCTTTTTATCAACAATTATAAATCTGCCATTATTAATGTAATACAGATATCCACTATAAAAATTAACCTTCAGCCATCTGGAGACCGCTCTTAAAGCATTATTAACGTTTCTGTCGCCATAGACTTTTTTCATTACACTAAGATTCTCTATCGCAAGACCGTAAAATGAGTAGTCAGTTTGTTCATCCAGCTCATCCACGAACTGTATAAAGGCTTCTCCGCCATATAGACCGGTTTTCCTGTCTCGTAACAGATCGGGATTTTGAAGTGACAGATATAATATGAGCAGAGCAACTGATATAGCGGCGTTTGTTATGAGTATATTCTTGTATATGAGAATTTGAAGAGCCGCACCACAAATCGTAATAAGGCCAAATGTTATAAGGCCCAGGTATTGCATTCTGGTAATCCTGTATCTGTTATGTGATACAACAATAATAGATTCCACAACCATAATAAATACAGCAATATAGATAGTTTCATAACCAAAGCCTCTATGGTATCCACTATCTGAACTAACTGTAAATATAAAACCTGTAAATGGAGTTGCCAGAATAATTGCCATAAAAATGAACACAGGAATAAGACCAACATGAATAGTGATTTTTCTGGCTCTATTGGACATTCCAGAAATAGTAACTGAATATATATAGTACAATGCAAAAGCACAACCAAAAGCCATAAAATATGCGATGGTGATCAAATAGAGCATGAACGTAGAATAATACTGATGATTGTTATGCATTATAGAAGAAACGATATCAAGTATAACCACGATAATTTCGCCTACAAGGAAACGGAAGAAATACTTATTTCGCTTTAAAGGCAAATATCCGCCAGTTACATAAAAAAATAAAATAACGATTTCAGCTATTATAGCCGCTATTGCAAAATCAATATTCCAAATCATAATTAACTTGCCCCACTCAGTTGAATAATAAAGAACAAATTAATCATATCACTATAGCTTTTATGTATGATAAACAAAACATAAAATAACTTTTAAAAATATATTATGCTATAATTGAGATGAATAAAGGGAGACAAAGCCATGGCCAATGCAGATAATTTCTATTCAAAGGATTCTAAAGACAATAAAAAGAAAAATTACAATATAGATAATTACAATTTCAATAATGAATTTCATTTCTATAGTGACAAAAAGTCTGCATATGACAGACCAGATAATTCTTATAATAAGCCTTATGTACGCCCTCGTATGAAGGGCTATACTCTCGTCTATTTTATAGTCATTATAGCTGCCGCATTTATTATGGGGGCTTATGCACTTTTTTTGCGCTGAAAACACAATAAAATATACCATAAGAGCCTCTTTTCATGCTATGCTATTTCTTGATTATATATACTTGATTATTAAGTATTGGGAGGCAATTATCAGTCATGTCAAATAAATTGGATTTAAGCGGAAAATGGTATGTGCAATTAGATTCCAAATGTGAAGGAATTAGCTGCAACTATCAGTCTCAGGACTTCTCACAATTCGCTAATACTACTATAAATCTTCCTGGCTCTGTAACAGGTCAGGGACTTGGAACTAAAAATGATAAAAAAGAAACCGGATTTCTCACAGAAGAATACCTCTTTGAAGGCTATGCCTGGTTTCAGAAAAAAATACATCTCGATGATTCTGTCGATTATTCCCATGTTTTCCTAACTCTGGAAAGAACAAGAATATCACATGTATGGATAGATGATGAATATGCAGGTACAATGGATAGTTTCTGCACAGCGCACATCTATGATTTATCAGGTCTTATCAAAAAGAGCGATTTCACTCTGACAATCATGATTTCTAATGTTAAAAATGAATATCGTACTGCAGGTGGTCATATGACATCTCCAGATACTCAGACTAACTGGACTGGAATAACAGGTGAATTATCGCTCGAATTTTGCTCAAATTTGAGACTTTCTTGTGTCAGAACAGATATAGACTATGATAATAGAAAAATGAATTTAAGGGCGGATATTTTGCTTTTTGAAGATACTAATGTGAATATCACATCTGAAGTATCTGTATTGAGCATGTCTAATTATACAGATGAGAGGACGTATTCTGTCCTTACATGTAATGAAGCTACAAGCGCTGATCTTACTGAAGGTCTGAATATCATTGAGCTTGAATATGATCTTCCAGAATATCTTCCTGTCTGGGATGAATATGACCCTTCTGTTATAGAACTTAAGGTCTCTGCAAACGATTCTGTTAAGATTACACATTTTGGAATCCGCAAATTTGAGCATAAAGGTATGCATTTTTATATAAATGGCAGAAAAACATTCCTTAGAGGTACACATGAAGGCCTTATCTTCCCTCTTACAGGATATGCGCCAACTGATCTTGAATCATGGATAAGAGTTATGCAAAAAGCTCACGACTTTGGTCTTAATCACTACAGATGCCATACCTGCTGTCCACCAGAAGCAGCATTTCTTGCAGCAGACCTGACTGGTATATTCTATCAACCTGAACTGCCTTTCTGGGGATCATTCTACGCAGAAACAGATCCAGAATACCAGGATGCAAAGGTTTCTCAGGATTACCTGACAGAAGAAGGTTATAACATTCTGGATGCATACGGTAATCACCCATCATTTTGTCTGATGACAATGGGGAATGAACTATGGGGAACTCCATCTGCACTTAATAAGTTAATGAGTGAATATAAGAAATATGATAACAGACACCTCTACAGCCAGGGTTCTAACAACTTCCAGTTCACTCCTAACATTCAGCCAGAGGATGACTTTTTTAGCGGTGTCAGATTATCAGCAGACAGACTCTTAAGAGACTCTTACGCTATGTGTGATGCTCCGCTTGGACATCTGCAGACCTGCAGGCCATCAACTAATTATAGTTATGAAGATGCTATTTTCCCTCAGGTAGAAGGTAATGAAACAAATGCTACAGATGGCGAATATATTGATATACAGTTCGGTACAGAGGCTAAGAGAGTTAAGAAAACAGACTCTGAGACACTTATTCCAAACGTGCCGATAGTAACTCATGAAATTGGCCAGTATGAAACATATCCTGATTATGATGAAATAGACAAGTACACAGGTCCTTTAAAGGCAAGGAACTTTGAAATATTCAGGCAGCGCCTGAAAGACAATAATCTCCTAGATAAAGCCAAAGATTATTTCCATTCATCAGGAGCACTTGCCGCAGCATGCTACAAGGATGAACTTGAAACAGCACTCAGAACAGATAATTTAGGCGGATTCCAGCTACTTGATATACAGGACTATTCAGGCCAAGGCACAGCACTCGTTGGTATGCTCAATTCTATGCTTGAAAATAAAGGTATCATCAAGGAAGAACAATGGAGACACTTCTGCTCAGATGCTGTTATACAAGCAGAGCTTGGTAGCTACACAGTTCAAAATGGACAAATACTGGATGGCGAGCTATCAATTACTTGGTATAGGAACTACATACCAGAGGTTCTGGACGTAGAGGTAACTCTTGCATTTAATAACACAGAACAGCGTGAACCTGTTCCTGCAAGCGCAGATTCTGATGATGCAATGCCTGATACGATTATTAGCAAAAAAATTTATCACATCGAAGAGGCATTTGAAGAAAATGGCTATCACAGCCTTGGCTCTCTTGAAGTAGATATTCCGGAATCTGATTCAGCACTTGGCTATGTACTGACTATTAAAGTATTAAATGAAAATATCCAGAATAGCTATGAGCTATGGAGTTACCCAGATATCAATGACATAATTGGCATGATAAATGAGACAGAAATAGCTATTACTCAGACTATTGATGACGCTATAGCCTATGCAATGGAGGAAACTCCATCACTAGTATGCCTTTCAGATGAATATAACCCAAATAGTATCAAAGGCTATTATGCTTCTGATTTCTGGTGTTACACAATGTTCAGAAGCATTTCTGAATCAATGGGCAAAGAAGTTGCTGTAGGCACAATGGGATTACTAATTGATAATTATCATCCGGCACTTGACTACTTCCCAAGTCACAGCTATTCAACTCCTCAGTGGTGGGATATTGTAGAAAATTCAAGATCTACCATACTTGATGACACAGATATAAATCCTATCGTACAGACGATAGATAATTTTGAGAGAAATCATAGATTAGGTCTAATCTATGAAGTTAAGATAAGCGAATCAGATACACCAATAGTTATTTGTACTGCTCCTCTTCCATCTCTTATTCAGAAGGGAAACCCTGAAGCAGCTGAACTATTATACAGTCTGTGCGACTATATCAAAAATAGCTCTGATATCATAGACATATCTACAATAACAGAGCTACCTGCTTCTAAATTAAAAGCTTTATTCAAATGATTCTTCTATTGAAGAGTCTGCAGATGATTCTGCAGGCTCTTCAATTGTTTTACCATAAAGTTCATCCAGAGCATCCTGAACATATCCTTTGTTAACTTCCTGAAATTCATCAGGACCTACCCTTCCTTCAAGGAAATCAAGGAAATTGTAATTAATACTGAGTGAATTCCATGGATCAAATAATGACTTGGATCCTACTTCAAGCATTAAATTATAATTCTCTTCTGTAAGAGAATTCTCTTTATACCAGTTAAGTGAACCATCTCTTAAAGATTCATCACCATCAAACCAATTACTGTATTCATAAAAGACTTTATATACAAGCTCAGGATCATCACAATTCTGAGGAATGATCCATGCCTTACCTGCTGTGGCATTCTTGGTGTAATTTGTAAGCTGGTCACCTGATGGGCCTATAGGGAATGGGCACCACACTATATCAAATCCCAGATTAGCATCACTATTATCAGATGAAATCCATGTAGCTGTAATCCAAAATCCTATTTTACCAGATACATATGTAGATGTATTAGCTGAGAAATCCTCTGAATTCCATGGATAAGCCACTTTGCTCTCATTGTACATATCATATACAAAATCAAGGCACTCACCTACCTCAGGACTGGATAAATTCTCTGTTTCTGTTGCTGCTATATTAGTTCCGTTACTAAGAAGAATTAGATACATGAGAAAATCATATCTCGATGCAAATCCATAGTATTCACAAACACCATCTCCGTCATCATCCTTTGTGAGAACCTGCATATACTCCATCCACTTATCCCAGA
>CAMJFD010000145.1 GCA_946404845.1 uncultured Butyrivibrio sp.
CCCTGTCATACAAGGCATTAGGATCTTCTAGTCCAGCCTCGTCCAATAACTGCTTATTATAAGCCAGCAGATATGTATTACTAAGACTGTCTTCTGCACTCTTAGTACCAAAGAGATAAGTTTCATCTGATGATCCTATATTCACAGGATAAAAAACATTCTGTTCATTAAAAAGATCATCATCTGCAGAAACAATTTCGTTTAAGTTTGCAGCATATCCATTTGAAACTATAGGAATCCCAAAAGTGTAATCCACTTCATAAATATCACATTCAGGCGTTTCCTCTGTACTCGACTCATTTATAGATTTCTGTAAATCTGCCCAACTATACTTCACATATTCCAGGCGTACATTGTACTTCTCTTCGATATCCTTCATGACCTGAAATCTTTTCTGTGTAACTTCGTCTCCTTTAATATTTTGACTTTCATACTCATCCAGCTGATTACTGTCAAAATAATGATCATACCAAGTTCCAACTCTTATGGTTCTAATCTGGTCATCGGTATCATCCTCATTGTCTTCTTTATCAAAAATAGATTCAGATGCTGTCTTAGCATAATCTTTTGTTTCAGTTAAGCCACATCCAATCAGTCCAAATGGCATTATTGCTACCATGCCTAATCCTATAGCTCGACTAAGCTTATTCATATTATTCCTCTCTAGAAAACAAAATATAATTAAAATCTTTAATAAGTATATCAGCTTTTATAAAAAAACAATTGAAGATTTTATTAATATATCATTTATTATATTACATAATCATAGCAAAAACAGATGCACCGACTACCGTCAGTATACCCGAAATAACTATGGAAAGGCTGCTCATGGCTCCCTGCACTTCTCCAAGTTCCATTGCTTTGGCAGTTCCAATTGCATGAGAAGCCGTTCCAAGGCCTATTCCCATTGCTACAGGGTCACTTATCCTGAATAGTTTAAAAACAAACTCCCCTATTATATTACCCAGAATACCGGTGATAATGATAATTGCAACTGTAATAGAAACATAACCTCCAAGCTCTTCACTTACCCCCATACCTATGGCTGTAGTAATCGATTTTGGCAGTAGTGTTACATAATCTTCGTGCTCAAGCTCAAATATTATAGCCATTACAAGAACACATATCATACTAGTAAGAACGCCTGAGAGTATACCAGCAATTATAGCTTTCCAATCGCTCTTTAACAGCTCAATATGCTGATAAAGTGGTATTGCCAGACATACAGTAGCTGGTGTCAAAAGATAGCTTAATAATTTAGCTCCCTGATTATACTTATCATAATCAATACCACCTGCTCCAACTACAATGATAGTTATGATTATTGATATAAGAAGTGGATTTAATAATCCACTCTTAAACTTTTTCTTTAAATACATTCCAAAAAAGTAAGCAGAAATGCTTATAATTACTCCGAAATAAACCGACTCTTCCAAAAAAGAAATTATCATTTGGCTGCTCCTTTCTGGCTACTACGAGAACGTACTATTTCTGTAACCTTGGCAGAAACGCCCATTACAAGAATTGTTGAAATAATTGTGATAGTAATATATGGAACAAGATTCTCACTTAGAACTCCCCATGTTTCAAGGAGCCCAACAGCTGCAGGTATAAACATTACAGGCATTATTTCAATCAAAAAAATTGAGACTTCTTTTACCTGTTCAAGTTTAATAATTTTTGTACATAGCAAGATAAACATAATAATAATTCCATAAATACTTGCCGGGATTGGTAAATCTATCAGGCTGCTAAGTATCTCGCCCACGAATGATACAGCCAGAATAATACCAAACTGAATTAGATATTTCATAATATTGTCCTTCCTCATGTGCATCAAAAAGGGAGCAATAATATGCTCCCCGATAATTATTATTTAAATGCCCATATGTTTTTTATTTCGTCTTTTATATCTTCATAATCCCATAATTTTGTACTATTTTCAATACTATTTGGATCATGAATTATTAATTTGCCATTTTCCTCTCCGGCAATAACAATGAAATGTCCCGCATAAGTAAAGTGACCTTCTGAAACACTTACTATACACTGATAACCTTTTTTCAAATAACCAAGAACATTTTCTTCATTATTCTTGAGCTGTGTGCATGTAAGATTATATTCATCTGCAACAGCAGTCATCAGACTCCATTTTGTACCTGTACCCACAACGTAATAACCATTCTCTGTAGCAAAATCTGCAATACTCTTAGGAGTTGCATCTGTGTCTCCAACAAGTCCTATAACAACCATTGACAGACATGTTGGACCACATCCTGTTATTCCGATTACGCTACTACCATACTCTTCATATCCCCAGCGGCTATCCCACTGCATAAGTATTGGCATTACTGATTGTTTCTCGCTGTCATCCAGTTCTATTGTATCTGTAAGCTCATAATCTTCTTTACCATAATGATATAAGAAACTTGTAAGTCCAGGATTATCCTTAGCCTGTAATACTTTATTTTCAGGATATTCAGACTCATGTAAAACCAGATATCTATATTCCATATCAATATCTTCAGAAGCAGCATCAGACTGAATAGCTTTCAATTCATATGCTATCTCTTCTTCATCATAAGTGCTTTCCTCTGTAGTCTCCATTCCTTCTACAGATGATTCTTCAGATGTCTCTTCTACAACAGTTTCTATACCCAATAAACTGTTGACTTTATACTGCAATATTTGTTTGGCCTCAGTTACAGTCAGGAAATTGCCTTTTAACAGAACAACTGACATTGTAAATACAACGCCTGCCATAAATGAAATGAAAATTGTACAAAAAGAAATTAAAAGTCGAACTACAAAGCTTCTTTTCTTTTTTCCAGTTTTCCTTCTAGAACCTTTATTCTTATCAAGATCACTATAATCGTTATAAGTCGTACTAATATCCATTTTTCAAATCCCCATTATCTTAGCTTCCACACTCGCTTAACATGCTTTTCTATTATATGGGAAATGGTCAAAAAAAACGTAAATAATTTTTATAGATTTTCTTATGAATTTATTAATGTTAAAAACAAAAGAGACCACAGCTTAACCATGGTCCCTTCTGTTCTTCTATTCACATTTCATTCCGTTCTTACTTATTATTTTTTTTGCATCTGCTAAATATAATAAGCACTCCTGCTGCAATAGCTGCAGCCATTAAAATATAAATTCTATATACATTAGTTGAATCACTAGTTCCTGCTCTTCTAGCACCAAGTACAGCAGCTGAATCAGTTGCAGCAAGTCTCTTTGCCCCAAGAACCGCACCTGTCTGAGCTGGTGTATCATCACTATGATTCAAAGTTGAACCACCATTATCTGGATCGCCATTTGTATCCGGATCATCGTCTGGATCATCATCCGAATCTTCATCTGGATCATCGTCTGGATCATCATCCGGATCAACAGCTGGTGCATCTGTAACTGTGAGCTGACCATTAACTGTTGTAATAACATAGTTTGATGCAAGTGTATTAGAATTTAATGTATAAGTAAACAGGTTTGCACTACTACCTTCGTATGTCTGGCTACCTGTTACTATATATGTTGCGCCTTCGCCGCTGACAAATCCTTCACCACTAACAGTAATTGTATCATCTGTAAGTGGAGTACCATCGTATGTCTTGCTGGCTGTAGCTGATGTAAGTGTTACTGATCTGGTCTTAACTGTTAAAGTACCATTCTTAGTTCCAATTGTGAACTGATCTGTTACATCGATATCGCCAAGATAAATCTGAGCATCTGATACATCTGGTACTACATCGTAACTTCCTGCATTTAGTCCTGATGCATCTGCTGTAATACCCTTTGCAGTATATGTAACACCATTCATTTCGAATGTCTTACTATCAGAACCATCTGCGTTTAATGCAGCTCCAAGTACAACACCAAGAACTTTGTACTCTTCATCTTCTTCTGAATCAGTTGCGTTTGGATCAGTTTCAATTGTATATCCTGAAACGCTCTTAGTTACACCATCGTACTGATACTCTGCACTATTACCTACAACTTCGATTTCATACTTCTTATCTTTTTCAGAACCACCTCTGTTGATAATTCTGAGTTCACCAAAGATAATAGTTACTTCATAGTTATCTACATCTGTGCCTTCTAATGTATCATATGTAAATTCATTATCTACAAAGCCTTCATTTTCATTTGCAGGATCTCTGTTCTCATCTGTTACAGCTGTAATAGTACCTGTAATATCGTATGAGAATCCTTCACCTTCAACAAATCCGTCATCTTCAGTAGAAACATCATCATCTATCTTGATATCTTCATCAGGATTATTTCTTGTAAGAGGCTTACCATCGAATATCTTCTTTGCTGATTTTGATTCGATGATAATAGGTCTCTTTGTAATAGTTACTGTACCTATAGCTGACTGTGTATAGTCATTAGCTGTAGCTGTTACTCTTACATATGTTACAGATACATTCTTGTATTCTGGAAGATCATCTGATGCTGTCCAATTTACCTTATCTGTACTGTATTCATATGACAATTCTGCGTTTTCATCTGCATCAACAGTTATTGTATGATATTTACCATCATAAACACCTGTATAATTTGTTACCTTGAGCTGCTGTCCGATTTCTGTCCATGTAGCAACACCGTCTACATGCCATCCATCACCTTCATCCTTGATAACATACCAGTTAATATCACTAAGTGTTGTTGAATATACCTTACCATCTTTAGTCTGGATGATTGTATCTGAATCCTTAACAACACTATTACTGTTTGTATTCTTAACAAACTTACCAAGTTCCTTATCTACTAACTGATTGTCAGAACCATCTGCTGGTTCAGCATATGATTTGTAATTCTCAAAAACATAACTACTAAATGTAGAAGTTCCTAAATAAGGTTGTATAAAATGAGATGTTGGGAATGATACGAATTTATTCTCTGATGTAATCTCATTCTTGTCATGGTCATAACCTGGTTTTAACAGGAAGTATTTTGCAATTGTTCCACTAGCTGCAGTCCACTGTGCACGATATGTCTGGTCTTCAAGAACGGATGTATCAATTCTTACTGACTTGCTGTTAGTACTTCCGCCATCCTTTTTCCATCCAAGCCATTCAGCTGACATACTATATGCTGATGGAAGATCGAATGATGTAGAACTTGTACTATATACAAGTGTAACAATTCCTGTACTCTCATCTATAGAATAATCTACACCGATGCTAGTATAGTATGTTTCATCATCCATATTGCTTTCATGCTGACTTACTGCTGCATTTTCTTTATTCGGATCAAGAATTACAGTTGCTGTACTAAGATCATAGTACAAATTAATAACTGTAGTTCCATCAAGTTTTATTTCAACTTTATTAGTTGTATTAAGTGTAGAAGCTGTCTCATTGAATGTATATCCGTTAAGTCCATCTACTGCACTCTTAACATCACTTATTGCAAGTACATCTGAAAGAGATACAGATGAAAATGTATCAGCACTTGCTGTTGTACCTACAACCTTTGTATAATCCTTTACTGTTTTTTGGAATACTGTAGACTGTTTGTAAACATTTACTGTGTACTGGCTGGTTGCTGATACATAATAAACATCTATTACTGAGCCTGTCTTTACTGAAGATGGGAACACAGTAGCTGTTGCAGTAGCACCATCTGTTGTAACCTTTATTCCATCTCTATCAAGTACATAATTCTCATATGTCTTAATTGGATTAGTTTCAATTATATCAGCTGCATCAGCTGCTACCGACTTAGTAACAACTTCTGTAGCTTCTGTATCCTGAACACCGTTCAGATAATAATTAACTGTATATGTAAGATCTTTATTATCCTGTTTCCATACCGCATAGTAATGAATCTGATCCTGAACTACTTCACTTGAGCCAATTGCTACATCAGGTTCTGTAGCATTTTGATCTTTAGACCATCCGAGGAATTCATAACCTTCACGCGTTGGTAATTCAGTATTCTCATAACTTAGTACTGTATGTGTCTTACTTGTTTTAGTCGTCGTTACATAATATTCATCATTATCAAAATTGCTATGATAATAAATACCTACTTTTACATTCTTTACATATCCGTCAAAATGCCACCCCTTTGAATCATTAGCATTTTTATATGTATAGAAGAGAACATCACTATAATCAAAAGAATCATCATATGTCTTCTGAAGATACGTAGTGATTGCTGCCATAGTACTCTGTGTTGTTTCAGAATCTGTAACGATATATTTTGCTGTCAGGACACCTGTTGGATCATATACGTTATGATATTCATCCTGATCGCTTTCATTAATATTCTTATAAGCTGTTATTGGCCAGTCATGACCAGAATTTCCATCCGTTGTTACAGGTACAAATCTTCTTGGACTCTGTGCTGCGGAAGATGCTGGAATACCTTTTTGATACTCTGAAGGAATCAGAATATACATATAGGCTGTTTTAGTCGTTTTATCTATTACTTCTGAATTATCTACTTCAGCTTCAGTTGCAAGAACATCAAGATCTATTTCTACATCTACTACTTCTGTATCTTCACTTGATTCCTCATTGGATGCATCATCATTAGCTTCTTCTAATACATTGTCATCAGTAGAATCTTCTGTTGTTGCATCAGCTGTAGTTGTTTCTTCAACTACTTCTGCACTGTTCTCAACAGTTGCATCATCTGAAGCCTCTATAGCTGAATCATCTGCAACTTCTGTTTCCTCAGTTTCTGTTTCTACTGCTTCATCATCTACTACTTCTTCTGTAGAATCTAATATAGTAGCATCATCTGATTCTTCTAAATCTTCAGATACTTCTGTCTCTTCGACTGCTTTCTCAATAGTATCCAAATTCTCTGTTTCAACATCGGATGAATCAAGAACTTCTTCTGTGAGTTCAATCTGCTCACTTGCTGCAATGTGTAGTGCATTTATATCATTACTGAAGGTTGACACCACAACCAGCAGCGCTAATGTAAATGCCAGTAATCTTGAACCTATACGTCTCATTCCTAAGACCTCCCTCTAAATCACATTTTTGTGCTGCCAATTCAGACAGTTACAAGAACATAATATTTTATAAACAATTTATCAAATCAGTAATCATGAAAACTATCATATTTGATATAATTTTTGTTATTTTTTCTATTGTTCAAACAAATTAGTTTCCGTTTTTGTTGAAAATTGACAGTATTAAATTAGTATTTAATTTATTAAGTTTTTGATACTTGACAATGGGCCTAAAGCCCTTTACAGTAGAGTGATACACCAGTTATTAGAAAGGTTTTTATATATGATAGTAGCATTACCATACGAAAGCGGAGAAATCATTCGCGACATCGAAAACGCGGAACGATTTATGATATATGAATTAGAAGGAAATCTTATTCAAAAAGAAGATCTTGCAAAAACACACTGTGAAGGTATTACGGCAATCACTAATTTCCTAAAAAATAGAAAAGTAGATGTAGTTTTATGTAATACTGCATCTGTATCAGCTCAGTCTGAGCTTAGAAATGCAGGAATCGATTTCGAATTGGGAATCAGCGGAGATACAGATGAAGCAATTTCTTCATTCATATCACAGAAACAGCAGAAATTATGTAGTTAAATCGAGTAGGCTGACTCCTACTCGATTTCGCACACGAACATTCCGCACTTAGTGCTCCATGTTCTTACGACCGGCAAATGAATTTGTATGCAAGCATCCATTCGCTTGCCGGTCTTGTGCAACAAAAAGAAGACCTGGCAGCTATTAACTGTCAGGTCTTAATTATTTTCTTTATTTTATTATAGTAATGAAGCATTACTGAGCAACTACCTTGGCAATTGCCTCCAATACACGATCTGCCTGGAATGGTTTAACTATAAAGTCCTTGGCCCCTGCCTTAATAGCATCCAGAACCATTGCCTGCTGTCCCATAGCACTACACATAATAACTTTGGCATTAGGATCAGATTCTCTAATCTTCTGAACAGCTGTAATACCATCCATATCTGGCATAGTTATATCCATAGTTACAAGCTCTGGCTTGAGTTGTGCATATAACTGAACTGCTTCTTCTCCATTACCTGCTTCACCAACTACTTCATGTCCGCCTTTCTGAAGTATTCCTGTGAGCATGGTTCTCATAAATTTTGCATCATCAACAATAAGGATCTTTGCCATTTTTCTCTTCCCCTCTCATAAGAAAAAAGTTTTGTGGTATAAGAAGATATTAATAGTGTAAGCCTATATCATAATAGATACAAATAAACTTTCCATAAATTTTTTATTCTGTTCGAATTTTTGATACTTTAAGGCGACCAGCTTCTTCTGCCTTATTCAAAATAAGCCTCTGCTGCTCTTTAGATAGTTTCTTGTTATTTGGTTTCAACATAAAAACAATTTTATAATACATTTTATCCATAGCAAAGTCTCCTTTCTATAAGACTCAGATGTACCAAAAATGCTCATTTGCAGTGTTGCAAACGATATATCGTCATTTTATTTATATTCTTTAACCCTCAATTTCTAACAATATTACAAGCATTTTATTGTGCATTTTTTCATGAAATAAACGTTATGACGTATATTTTGTATGTACAATATTCAGCACCACCACATTTTGTTTTTTTTCAAAACATTATAACTTTTTGTCACTTTGTTCCAAAAGTTATGCAAATAGGCCAATTGAAATCGACTTCGTCGAAGGGCCTATTTGCCTCTTGAATCACTTTCTCACGAAACCCGCAGCAAGTGCGGATTTCTGATTTATATTGCTAAAACATATACATTATGATACTCTTTGACTTGTCTTAGAATTTTAGTCACTTGGGAGGAGAAATGATAAATAAAATAAAGGCTTATTCACAAACAATAAATACACCAGCATTTAAAAAGAAATTCCTTGTAATGGCAGTTGGTGTATTTTTTATGGGATTTTTCCTGTCTTTTCTAATTAACTGTAATCTCGGAACAGATCC
>CAMJFD010000146.1 GCA_946404845.1 uncultured Butyrivibrio sp.
AAATTATAGATATCAATTGTATTTTCCATTTCTATTCTCTAAAAAATATCTCTAATTAGCCAGCCTAATAATAATCATTTGTCGAGAATGAATATAGAGTGACTGACTAATTAGAGATATTTTACTTTCCACATCCACTCTCGACATTTATATTATACATCTTTTTTTGATATTATGGAATACCTTTATCACTAACAATCTAGTACACAGCGTTATTATTTATAAATCTTAACTCTTACAAATAACCTGCCTTTTCTGGTCATCTTATCCGTTCCAAGATATATGAATTTACCATGACCTCTTACAGAAACTCTTGAGCCAGTCTTCAGATCGTAACCTCCAGAGTAAGCTGTTCTGCCATCTACAAATACAGATGCCGCTTCTATGAGCTTTTGAGATTCTGACCTTGATAGCTTATATACAAATGCAAGTATTGCATCTAGTCTCTCTGATGCTACGCTTCCCTCTATCTCTTCAAACTCAGGCTCAATATCACAATCTGCAGGATTTATCTCTTCGCATTTAACTGAAGTATGCTTTATACGAATTAGTTCATTACATATAAGAGGCGCTATATCTTTGAGGACATATATATATGCCTGAGTACTATCCGTAATAATATCACCAGTTAGATCTCGCTCTATTCCAAGATTCATAAGACTTCCAAGATAATCTCTATGTGTAAGTTCATCAGCAAACTTCTTATTAACAGGAGTAACATGTATACAACTGACTATTTCAGGCTCTGCCTTCTCCTGCAACATAAATCCTTCTTCATCCAGATAATCTGGAAGGAAACATATTACTGCCCTGTCCGTATCCTCGCGTCCGCCATATATAACATACTTTGCTCCATTTATCTCTTTTACATTAGTAGAGATTCCTTTTTCCCTTAGAATTTCATAGAAAAAAGCCAGCTCAGATTGAGACAAAAACTGTGTATGTGTTACATAGCTATTCATAAAAGCTTTATTAGATAGCTCATTTATACGTCCAGAGAGTAATTCTTTATCTTCCATTTTATTTTAAATCCTTTTATTATTTGGACTCCGTTCCATATACCTCGAACTGTGTAAGCGCAGGGAACGGACTTGGATCATCTGCCTTTATCAGTTCTCCAAGTTTTACCCATGTTATGTTCTTTATTGTATCAAATTTGTAAATTAAAGGCTCGTCAATTTTTTTATCCATATCAATGACTTTTTTGCTTCCATCACTAAATGTAAGTGTACCCTGTACCCACCAATTATCATGTGGGAAATCAGCTCTTGTATAGAGATGTATCTCATCTATATCAACAGCTCTTCCAAAGTCTATAGTAATCTCAGCATCATCCTGTCTGTTAATTCCCCATGATTCATATGGCCATTCACCATGAGACTTAGTAGCAATATTTCCATCAATTGCATTACGTGCTGCAAATACAGCTTCTCCTCTTGTCTCAACATTAGCTGATGCATGAGGATATACACCTGATACTTCATGCTGGTCAAATGTGTTAACAGAAAGATTTCTATAGCTATTTATTTCATAATCTCTTGCATATCTTATAGATATATAATGTCTGTTGCCAAAAAAGCTGAGTGGATTGTAGCTTGTCTTCTTTTCATCAAAAGGAATTGTATATATTATCGTCTCTTCCTTAATTAACACAAGTGCTGCTTCAATTGTTGGATCTACCTTAACAACATAGAACCTGTCCTTTTGAAGTCCTGAAAATTCTATTACATCTCCTCTTCTATATTCGCCATCCCATGCAAGAATTGATATGTCTTCACCTGTTGCTTCTGCCTTTGGTACATGATCCCATGTATTATATACACTTATTTTCATATTTTCCCTCTTTCCTGAATATAACCTCTATAGTTTTATTTTGCCTATATTATTAAATTATAATATTTAGTTTATTTACTAATAACGTATATATTCTACGAAAGGTTGAATTTACTATTATATTTATGTATAAAGAAAACTCATATAGAAAATAGATACTATCTTCTACATGAGTTTTCACAATTTTTAGTAATTTAAGTTTGTATTATATTTACTGCTCTACTTTTTCAATATTTATTGCACATACCTTATATTCAGGAATACGTGCATATTTATCAAGCGCTGCATTTGTAAGTACATTGGCATTTCCATCTGGGAAATGGAATGGCATCCAGGTTTCTCTAGGTGAAACCTTTTCTCCAACTCTTGCCGTTGTCAGTATTGAGCCTCTTCGGGAGCTGGCTCTTACTGTATCTCCGTTCTGAATTCCAAGTCTTGCAGCATCTTCTGTATTCATCTCTATAAATGAATGACCTTCTTTTTCCATAAGCCCTGGTGTCTTACCTGTCATTGCTCTTGTGTTGTAATGATACAGGATACGTCCAGTCATCAGGATAAATGGATATTCATCATCTGGAAGCTCTGCACTTGGTACATATTCTGCAGGGTAGAACCATCCAAGTCCTCTTGTGAACTTACCAACATGCATGATAGGTGTTCCAGGATGCTTCTTATCAAGGCATGGCCATTGCAGTCCGCCCTCACGGTCAAGTCTTCTATGGCTGATTCCACCAAAGCTTGGTGTAAGTGATGCGATTTCATCCATTATCTCTTCAGATGTAAGGCTTGGCTGAGGATATCCCATACGATTCATAAGATCTATGAAGATATCTGTATCAAGTCTCATCTCGCCTTCAAGAGTAACAGCCTTTCTAACCCTCTGAACTCTTCTCTCCGTATTAGAGAATGTTCCTTCCTTTTCAGCGTAGCTAGTTCCAGGCAAGACAACATCAGCATACTGAGCTGTCTCTGTCATGAAAAGGTCATCTACAACAAGGAAGTCCAGGCTCTCTAGAGCTTTGCGAATATGATTAGTATCTGCATCTGTAACAATTGGATCTTCACCAAATATAAAGAGCCCTCTTATCTCCTTGCGAATAGCTGCAGGGAAAACATCTGTTGCAAACACACCAGGCTTTTTATTGAGTTCAACTCCCCATGCCTTTTCAAATTTATCCATTACTGGCTCATCAGTTATCTTCTGATATCCTGGGAAGTGACCTGGCATTGCACCCATATCACATGCGCCCTGAACATTATTCTGTCCTCTAAGAGGATTAACACCGCAGCCGCTTCGTCCAAGCTTACCAACCATCATAGCCATGTTGGACATACTCATTACACCCTCTGTACCTGTTGAATGCTCTGTAACACCAAGGCAGTATATGATAGGACCTTTTTTTGCCTTAGCATACATTCTGGCTGCTTCTCTAAGATGATCTGGATCAATATGGCATATCTCTCCAACTCTCTCTGGAGTATATTCCATAACAATCTTCTTAAGTTCTTCAAAACCTTCTGTACGTGTCTTTACAAACTCTTCGTCAACATATCCTTCATTTATAAATACATTCATCATACCATTTGCAAATGCTACATTTGTTCCTGGCTTAATCTTAAGATGAACATCAGCTACCTGTGACAAGCCTATATCTCTTGGATCTACAACAATAAGTCTTGTACCACGTGCAACTGCCTGTCTTATCTGCATACCTACTACAGGATGAGCTTCTTCTGGGTTTGATCCTACAAGCATTATTACATCTACATCATTAGTAATATCTCCAATAGGGTTAGTCATAGCACCAGAACCAAGTGTCATTGCAAGGCCATGTACTGATGCTGAATGGCACACACGTGCACAGTTATCTACATTGTTGGTTCCAAATGCACATCGTACCATCTTCTGCAGCATATATATATCTTCATTAGGTGATCTTGAACATGCAAATCCAGCTAGTGAATCTGGTCCATACTCTTTTTTGATATTGAGCATTTTCTGAGCTATAAGATCAAGTGCTTCGTCCCATGTTGCTCTCTCAAATTCTCCTGTCTCCTTATTCTTGATAAGAGGATATTTAAGTCTCTCTGGAGAATGTACAAAGTTAAATGATCCAAATCTTCCCTTAACACAGAGCATACCCTTATTAGAAGGTCCATCTGCTGGTTCAACATCTACAATCTGATTATTCTTGACAATCAGATAGTACTGACATCCAGTTGCACAGTGAGGACATGTTGTCAGTACTTTCTTTACTCGTCCTGGTTGATACTTCTTTTTATTCTTAGATATAAGAGCACCTGTTGGACAAGCCTCTGCGCAGTTACCACAAGACTCACAGGCTGTAGATTTCCAGTCTGGTCCAAATGGCGCATCTATGAGTGTTCTGATACCAATCTTGGCATTGTGTAGTACACCATTTCCTGCAACCTTGTTACATGTGCTAACACATCTCTGACAGTTGATACACAGCTCTGGATAGTATGCAAGGAAAGGATTTTCTTTTTTAGCAGGTATCTTGGCTCCGCTTCCTGGATATACTGATTTAGTAATCTCATATTCATTAGCCAGATCCTGCAGTCTACAGTCACCACTCTTAGCGCATGAAAAGCATCTGATATCATGATTTGCAAGGATCATATTCAGAACCTGCTTACGACTCTTAACTACTCTTTCAGTGTCTGTATGTATTACCATACCTTCTTTGACACGTGTATTACATGAAGTCAGAAGGTGATCATAGCCTTCAACTTCTACAACACACATCTTACATGCACCAATTTCATTAACATCCTTAAGGTAACAGAGAGTAGGAATATGAACATCCATAACCTGCGCTGCTTCAAGGATGGTTTTTCCTTCATCTATCTGCCTGGATATACCATTAATAGTCACATTTACCATCATACCCTACCTCCTTCCACGACACCGCAGCCAAAATGGTCACAGCGAAGACATTTCCTACACTCCTGCATTGCCTCATCATAAGTCATGCCATTTTCTACAGGATCGAAATTCTTCTTACGTTCTCTTGCAGAACGGTCAGTCAGGTGTACACGTCCAATATGTGTACGGTCATTTTCTTTTGGTTCTGGATAATCGATTGCGCCCAGGATCTTGTGATGATATCCAAGGTATTCATCAATGTTAATAGCTGCCACCTTACCAGCACCAATTGCTTTAATAACTGTAGCCGGGCCAAAAACACAGTCTCCGCCGGCAAATATATTTTCATAACTTTTAAGTTTAGCTGTATGATCTGTCATGAATATCTTGCGGCGCTCATTAACATCATACTCAGCAAATGGCTCTGAAACTATATCCTGTCCAATTGCAATCAGTACGATATCACAAGGGATAATGTTCTTAGGTTCATTTGCATCTCTTACGCCTGGTCTTCCAGATCTGTATTCAGATATTATCTGTGGCTGAGTTTCAAAACCTACAACCTTATTATTCTCATCAACCTTAATGGCTACAGGAGAATTAAGAGTAAGTAGCTCAACTCCTTCCTCAATTGCGCCCTGTATTTCAGTTGGAAGTGCTGTCATATCTATCTGACGACGACGATACACTACTGTTACTTCATCTGCATGACAACGTATAGCTGATCTGCAGGCATCCATAGCAACATTACCACCGCCAATTACAACTACTCTCTTTCCTGTAAAGTCAGGAATATCTCCTCGTCCTATCTGTCCGAGGATATCTACTGCTGAATATACGCCTTCTGCATCCGCTCCAGGAACTTTAACTGTCTTACCAGCCTGAGCACCAATAGATATATATACAGCATCATATTCTTTACGGATTTCATCCATAGTGATATCTTTGCAAATTTCTGTATTGTAGCGAACTTCTATATTTCCTGTAGATAGAATAGCAGCTATATCCTGATCCAGACGGTCTTTAGGAAGTCTGTAATTAGGAATACCATAGCGCAGCATTCCTCCAAGGTGATCTTTTTCTTCAAATACAACTACTTTATGTCCCATAAGTGACAGATAATAAGCGGCTGTAAGTCCTGAAGGGCCTCCACCTATTACTGCGACACACTTACCAGTTGTTACATTACATTCTGGTACCTTGACCTGATCTGCAGATATCTGATCAACTGCAAACTTTTTGAGACCTCTGATATTAATAGGACTATCAAGAAAATCTCTACGGCACTTCTCTTCACAAGGATGTTCACAGATAAATGCACATGCTGTTGGGAATGGATTATCTAGTCTTATGCAGTTAATTGCATCTGCATAACGATGATCTCCTATAAGAGCTATATAGTTAGGAATATCAACATGGGCAGGACAGTATGATACACATGGAATCTTCTGACCTACTTCTGGCTGACAACGCTTATTATTAATATGGCTCATGTACTCATCCTGGAATAGCTCTACACTTTCCAGTACAGTTCTGGCAGCCTCATAGCCAATTGCACAATCTGCAGTATCTTCAATCATATGGCACAGTTCTACCATATCATCATATACTTTTTGGTCAGCCTCACCTTCTACGATCATGCGGAGCATGTTCTCTACCTGCTCAAGGCCATCACGACAAGGAACGCATTTACCACAGGACTGACTGCGCGCACTCTGCAAGAATGATAACTGTACTGCAAGCGGACAGCTTCCAGGCGGGTTACCTTTTACGCGCTTGACAAACCTATCGATAAACGTCATTGTCTTTTCATTCATTTCATTTTTGTAGATTACTGTTTTTGAATGCATGAAAATCTCCTCCATTTGCTATAAAACATTGCCAAACTACCTTTTTATTTCATTTGCCTTTTTTTGTAATTTTAAAATGTAAGTGCTTACATTATATCATCAAAAATAACACCGACAACAATAGAATAACATATTTTTTATTGTAGGTGTTTTTTTGTTAAAGCATACGAATATAATAGCTAGTTTTTGTTCAATTTTTTCGAATTAAAGTGTTAAATTTTTATCATGTAAGTGCTTACATTAGTGCTTTATTGAGCTTAACTTTTTTATATGTCTTTATTTTCTTGCACACTCACTCTCACGTCCTGTTACAATGCCCATTCCATGTCCAAGAGTTGGCATTATATATTCAAGACATTCTGTAACTGCCTTTGGACTTCCAGGAAGATTTATTATAAGTGAGTTTTTTCTTATTACAGATACCGCGCGTGAGAGCATTGCACGTGGTGTTATCTGAAGGCTGTTATATCTAATTGCTTCTGCTATTCCAGGTACATTTTTATCACCTGCGCGAAGTGTTGCTTCCGGTGTACAGTCCCTGTTTGACAGACCTGTACCTCCACTTGTGATTACAAGGTCTACTTTGGTCTCATCAATAAGTCTTACAAGCTCTGAATATATCTGATCTTCTTCATCTGGAACTATGACTGTCTCTGTAACTTCATAGCCGGCTGCCTTAAGTTCTCTTGCAGCAGCTGGTCCGCTCTTATCTTCTCTTTCTCCTCTGCTGCCCTTATCGCTGCTGACAAGCACCGCAGCCTTATACCCATTAGGCTCTACTACAGTAAGCTCATCTCCGTTACTGATAACTCCGCCCTTTAATACTACTGCAAATACCCCCTCTCTTGGCATTATACAGTCTCCAACCATCTGTCTGATTGCACATTCCTGATGACATTTTTTACCAATCTGTGTCATTTCCAGCAGTACGTCTCCGCATTTAAAAATAGTTCCTATTGGATAAGATTTAAAATCGAAGCCTTCTACCAAAAGATTTTCCCCAAATGCTCCGTCTTCTACCTGTGCTCCTCTTGCTCTGAATTTTTCTACTTCATCATAAGATAATAGACTTACCTGTCTATGCCACTTCCCCGCATGGGCGTCATTTTCAAGCCCCCAGTCTTCTATCAGTCTACAACTTCCTATATCTCGTTTAGCTGTCCCTTTCTCTTCACTAATGCATACTGCTCTTACAATTCCCATATTTTCTTACCTTTCTGTTATCCGCCTATCTGATTCATGCGTTTAATTTCTGTATTATCTGTATTTTGTTCTCCAAAAAAGTGTTCTTTTGGTTTTTTCATAATTGCCTTCTTAATAACATTTTGTATTTCTATATCAGAAGCTCCATTTCTTAGAAGTTCTCTTAGATCTACTCCGTCCTTATAATATAGGCATAACTTAAGTCTTCCCTCTGATGTGAGTCTTAATCTGTTGCACTGAGCGCAGAACTTATGTGATATAGGGCTAATAAATCCAACTCTTCCTTTAAAGCCGTTAAATACATAGTACTCCGCCGGGCCCTCTCCTATATTTGCTATTTTTGACGCTTTGCCAAAATGCTGCTCAAGACTATCCAGTATCTCTTTAGAAGGTATACCTGTAAATAATCTGCCTCTTCCAATTGGCATCAGTTCTATAAATCTTACATCTATATCTTTTTTACAAGCTATTTCTGCAAGCTGTATGAGATCCTTGTCATTAAATCCCCTACACGGAACACAGTTAAGCTTTATCTTGATTCCGGCTTCATAAGCCATATCTATTCCAGTCATAACGTCATGGAATCTGTCAAATCCGGTTATTTCTCTGTATTTATCTGGATTTAAGGTATCTATACTGATGTTCAGATTAGTAAGACCTGATTCCACAAGCTCTGGTAATAAGTTAGGCAGTCTTACCCCATTTGTAGTCATAGCAATTGTATGTATTTGAGGAATGTCACCTATACTCCTTACAAGT
>CAMJFD010000147.1 GCA_946404845.1 uncultured Butyrivibrio sp.
TCAATTGATGCAGAAAGGTCAGATATTCTTCTAATCTTATCCTGCATGGATCTAATCTGATCCTTATACATCTCCTTATTATTCTCAAGTTCATTCTCAACTCTGGCAAATAGAGCTGTAAAGCCGTTATTAAGCTCATTAATTCTTTCAATGATTATTTCTTTTTCATCCAGAGACTGTTGTATAGCATTAACATCGAGTTCACCATCTGCTTCTAAGATGACTTTATACATATTATTATTCTCTGATGCTTTTTCCAATATCTCTATTTTCTGATCAAGACTTTCTTCCATCATATCCAGATACGACTGTGTCATAACGGCTCCCCTCTCATCATTCGACATCATTCATTATTCTTAGGTGCTTTCAGGAAATTCTTGGCATGAACCTTTACATTGTATATCAGGCCTTCTCTTACCTGCTCCTGATATCTTTCAAGATTAGCATGTATTTTTTCTCTTTGGCTGTTATTGCCAAGTTCTTCTATATTCATAGTAGGAACTATGCAGCTGCTAAGAGCTCCCATAAGAGAATATCTGTTCATTGTAATAATATATTCCGGCTTCAAACTGATAATAGTATTAAGTACTACTGTCATTTCATTCTCATCCGGCATCTTTTTACCGCATTGAAAATACGGTATATAATTACCGTTATATTGAGTATAATCCATACTCTCCATAAACTGCAAACTATTCTGACCTTCAATTCCAAAAAGCGGAACCATATGTCCTACAGGGAGCAGATCATTAGTATTGATGAGCATTATTTCTTTATTCATATCTTTCATTAATATCTCTGCTACCTGATTACATAATTTAGTAGGCTCATGTACCTGATTCAAATATTGCTGAGTCAGTACAATTACTTTATTTGGATTTCTGTCCTTTTTAGATATCTTATTAAAATCAATATCCAGACTATTCTTGTAATCCAAAACTACTTTCTTAAAGGCTTTCCTATACATATTATGTGCATGCTGACTCACCAGGGCCGGATTCATAACAGCCATATGTCTCGCCTGCGTGAGCAGGAATATTCTGTATTTATATTCAATTGTCATATTTGAAATGAAGTAAATGAGCTTTTCAAATGAATAAGCATCTTCTTCAAGTCTGGCCATTAGATGCAGATATGCAACATATCTAAGCGAGTCGTTAAGCCCACTTATATTGTCAAATATTATCTGATTTCTAACTCTCTGTGCTAATATCTTTTTATCTTCATAGCCTAATAGTCCATTAATGATACGCGCACCAATAGATAGCATTTCATCAAAATGAACAGTTATATCATCAGCACTTAAGATTTCCACAATTCTGCGTTCATATTCCTCAAGTGTACGAATATCTTTCATTATTTTTTCTCCATTTCTACAGTTAATAGCCTTTCAATTGTCAATTATGGTGTTTCTTAACTAAATAGAAATAGTCAGGACCAAGTTATATTGCTATCAAGCGGTGGCTGTCTCCTTAGACAGCTTCATCGCGTCCCGCCATGTATCTCTCATAGTATGCAGATGCTTATTAACTTCTTCCATCTTAGGCATAGCCTCTTCATGATTAAGATCTGCCTCTACAAGTGTTCTTAGAAGATATTTATACACATTTTCAAAATCCTTTGATACAGGATACTTCATATCTAAAGTGTTATTAAGGTAATCAATTATATTTTCTACTTTTAGTAGATATGTAGTGAATTTGTCTTCATCTTCTTTTTCAAGTCCCATTATTGCAATATTGCAGAACTTTATAGCACCTTCATATAGCATTAGAGTCAGTTCTTCAGGCTTTGCACCTATTACTTTCTGGTTCTGATACTGATTCATTTGTTTAGCATAAGGGTTCATTCCTGGCATATATAATTCCTCTTTTTTTGTAATACATTCCTATCTGTCTATTCTGCCTATATTGCAGTATACATACAGATATTTAATTATGATGTTCCTAACATTCCAGCAAGTGAACTCGTCTGTGAATTCAACTTGGAAAGCGCTGTTTCCATCGCTGCAAATTTGTCATAATACTTATCTTCAAGTTCTGTCAGATCTTCCTGTGCTTCCTTGAGTTCTGTACTATACTTCTCATACTGTGTCTTCATAGCCTTGTCTTCATATAGTGTGAATGAACTGCTGAAATCTGTTGATTTCATCAAATCACCCAGCTTAGAATACAAGTCGCTGGCAAGATTTTTAAAGAAACTGGCAACAAGATCAGGGTCTGTAGCAATAAAGTTCTCAAGTTTTGCTTCATTACCTGAAGTCTCTTCATCATCTGCATCACCATCAATGTGATACTTACCTCTTTCATTTTCTTCTGTATTAAAATAATTACCAGTAGCTATTCCAAAATATGAAAGAGATCCCAGTACTGATTCTCCTTTGGCATTAGTAAGTGTATATGTAGATAACATTACCTTTTTCATGGAATTCTTGACATTACCTAGAATCGAATCACCCGATAGTAATCCTTCATCTATCTTTTTATTCCAATCTTCTATTTCCTGTTCTGTCATCTCATCTTCCTGATCAGCTGTCAGAACATCATAGTCATCACAGTCATCTGCATTGTACAATGTATCCATTTCTTCTATCAGCTCATTGTACTCTTTAATAAATGACTTGATAGTTTCAAATATTCCACTTGTATCATTCTTGGTAGTAAGTGTTATATCTGATGCTACCTGATTGGCTGTAATAGTAAGACCATTTATCTCATATACATTTGTATTATTGGTATATTTAACTCCATTTAATGTAATTGCTGAATCCTGACCATCCTGATGGACAGCTGCATTCTCAGCATCTTCTGATGTTGATAATCCTAGTAGCTTAAGAGCATCAGATCCAAGCGTGCTATTATCTTCATCTATTGAAAAACTCTGTGCAGCACCTGTTTCTGCAGAAGCTATATAAAATCTGTTTGATGTATAATCAAAGCTTGCATTTACTTTATAGCCACTGCTACTCTCAGCTGCATTTATCTTTTTTAGAAGACTTGTCATTGTATCAGATGTATCAACATCTACATCAACCGTTTCATACTCATCGCCTGTTCCAAATTTAAGACGAATTGTACCACCCTCTGCTACACCTAGTGATTCCATTGTAGTAGTAGATGATATGGTTGAAGATGTATTTACAGCACCACCCGTAAGATAGCCACTCTTAGCCAGCTGTGTGATATCAAGACTTTGTGTGCTATTCATAGCGGATGTACTGGTAACTATAGATACAGCATCTGAGTTAGTACTCGAAGTAGTCTTCTTGGAAAATGCACTATCAAAACGTAGATTTGACAATGTTCCCTTATAGAACTTTACAACTTTGGAGTTTAGCTCTTTCCACTTATCCTGCTTCAGTTCATGCTTTTTCTGATTGCTTTTTATCTTATCAACTTTATTAGACGCTACTTTGGTAAGCTCTGTTATGATAGATTCTGTATCCAGGCCAGAATTCAATCCTGTGATTCTTATTGTCATATAACATTTCCTCTTTCTCTATCAATCACAAAAGGGCCCAATACTAATATTTAGCCTCTTTCATCAATCATCATTCCAGCAAGCTCCCAGGCTTTTGCAATCATATCAAGGGTCTTTTCCGGTGGCAGCTCCTTGATGACTTCTTTTGTATCTCTATCAACTATCTTAATAGTTATTCTGTTTGTATCTTCATGTATTCCAAAAACAGCTTCAGAATTATTTGCCATCTTTTTATTCATTTCTGAAATAGCTTTTTTGATACGTGCATTTTCTTGCTCTACGTATTCTTCATTATTAGTTTTGGATGAAGATGGCTCTTCTTTCTTTTTTTCTGGTTGTGTAGGTGCATTAACAGTTGGTACAGGTTGTTTAGATACTGCGTCTTCATTGCCTTTATTATCAGAAGGAAAATCTACTACGCGCTCAACCTTCTGAGTATTAACTGGTTTCTGTGATTTTTGCTGAACTGACTGGGTTACAGCCGTTACGTTTCTGATTGCTTCCATTGCCATTTTTCTCTCACCTCCATGTGAATTGCAGAACCTCCTCTAGTTCTTTTGTTCTGCTGGCTAGTTACATTTATGATTTGTTTTCATTTCTTACATAGTTTAAGTGCAATATATAAGATCATAAGAATACATTAGTATTCTTCTATAACCTTTATCGGATATAGAAATCAAAACTTTAGATTTTTCTGCTTTTTTTGTGGATTTTTTGTGAATATACTAAACGCTAGTGTTTGTATGTATTTGATAGATTTTCTAAAACCTTTTAGATTAATTTTATAGTTATTTCATAAATACTATTTGAATGCGATAAGACCCTATGTACATCAGGTACTCATAGTATATCTGTAGTACATAGGGCCTTTGTATTAATTCCAAATAAATTACTTTCCAAGCAGTTTGTTCAGCTCTGCAATGCCTTCGAGGTTTGCTTCCTGCTGGTTTTCCTGCTGAATCTGGAGGTAGACTTCTTTTCTATAAATCGGCACATCTTTAGGTGCAGCGATACCAACTTTTACCTGGTCTCCTCGGATATCTAATATCGTTATCTCTATATTATTATTGACTATAATAGCCTCATTCTTTTTTCTAGATAATGCTAACATGTGCGTCCTCTCATTCTCTGCTATATTTTATATTATGCTTTAGCAGCATCCTTCTGTTTCTGCAAATAATCATATATAGGGTATTTTACCACATATTCATCATCTTCGAGAATAATTTGAACAGCTTTACAATTTTCCGAATTAATAATTATTGGACCTTTAAGGTTTACAGTCATCTTGGTCAGATCATGTGGTACCGTAACAGTTACGAGTACGAGCATTTCTTCTGTCTTAAGTGGCTGTAAAGGTTTTAGAACCTCATCCTCAACTACAGGATTATAATCAGGTTTAACTAATAGTGGATCTAGTACTGGCAGCGCAAATGCAGGCTCATCAATAGATTGGAGCCAGCGGATAGTGTTTGAGTTTTTCCCCTCATCATGCATGAGAGCAAACTTTGTCATGTCTGGGAAACCAACAATGCCCTGAGGGAAAGTAATAATCTTTTCGTCTTCGATCTCTACTTCTCCGAAAATCCTAGTTGTTAATTTCATTTCGATCCTCCTGTGTTTTTTATGCGGATCTTTTCTATCAAAAATAATTACCAGTAACTCGTAATTATTTTTAACTACCCACATAATAATTATATATGTTTCATTCCATTAAAACAACTCGAAATATTGATAATTAATAATTCGGGAATCCTCTTCACCTTAGTATTAAATGATCTAAGTTTTGGCTGTGCCGCAACATTTAATGATATACGAATTGCTCCGCTTCGCTCTCGCAATTCTACAATAATTCGAAATCCGCTAATTTACTTCGTAAATTGCTACTTTCTCATTATTGTTAGGGTTCTAAGGTCAATGTGTATTGCATGCAAGCATGCATACACATTGACTTTAGAACTCCTATATCATTAAATGTAATCCATTAATGAGTGCTCCATAATCTTACTGGTGGCCATTAGGGAGGCCTGGTAGGTTACTTCGGCGGTGGTTAGCCTAGTGGCTGTTTCTGCCAGGTCACAGTCTTCGTTATTAGATGTAAGTGTTTTGAATGTTGTCAGCTGATTCTGAAGTCTCTTTTTGATATAACTAAGTCTTTCAGAACGTGTTCCATTATCTGTTACAGCTATATTGGCCTTATCAAGAGATGCCTGCATGGATGTAATCTTATTACCAAAACGTTCCTGCAGTTCTTCTCTTAGATAGTTATATGCTTTCCTGGCTGCATCAATTTCTGACTGTATTGCTGTCTGCTCGCCACTATCAGTTGTTGCTTCTAATTTATCTTTTAATGTATCTATAGTAGTGTTTATTTCATCCAATTTATCAACTATATTCTGAAGGTCAGCCACATCTCTTTTTACATTAGTTGTGAATACTGAGCTGGCCGTTGTATTAACTACTATTGACTGTGCATATCCAACTTCGTAGGCAATATCCTGTGCATTATTACCACCGTTATAGATTATTCCCTTTGCATCTACGCAGCTAAAAAGGTTCTGTGGCCTTATATCTCCTGTTGACCATTCCTTTTTGTCATATACTATATCAATAGTTTTGGCATTTAGAATTGACTTAAGAGATGATAGTTTGCTGGTAAGTTCATCATCCATCAGCAGTTCGCCTGTATCCGCATTCAGATAAACTGTATATCCATCTCCTGTTGTTGTATCAGAATCTATATCCGCATATGCCGCATCTATTGCTGCTTCTGATGTTGTTGAATATATAATATGATCCGTATCGATTACCAGTGATGTTTCTGAATATGATGACTTAATACTGCCGTTTGCAAAAAACTGAATCACTGTATCTGCAGTAGTTCCAAGAGTATCTGTAGCATCATCATCTGTTTTTATCCTATATGTAAAAGTTCCATCGCTGTTAACTGTGATGCTCTGTGTGTCATCATTAGTAAAAGTATATGCTGTCAGTACATTACCATCTGCATCTGTAGTATTAGATGTTGCACCTACTGTTGCATAGTTAATTGTGTACTGCTGGCCTACTGCTGCAAGAAGAGGCACTGTACAACTTGCATTAGTTCCATCAGAAAATGATGCTGTTGCAATACTGGTTGTATCTACTGTACAAACTGCTGTTGCTACGCCTGCTGTATTTGCAAATACTGCACCATCTGTTGTTATCTGGAACTGATTCTCAGTAACTGTTCCAGTTGTTGCATCCGTATGAGTTGCCAGTACTGTATACATATTCTCTGTAGGATCTCCGTATGTTGCATAATAACTTGTAGTGCTGCCATCACTATCAGGAATAGTAATACTATAGTCAGTAGTAACTGGAATATGTGCTGTTCTCTCAACTCCATCCGAATCTGTATATGTCAGATTCAGTACTGTAAGATTGGTACTTGTAATAGTTGATGTTGCTGGCTGTGTCAGATTTTCTCTCCATTTAACTGTAGCAGTATTACCATCACCTTCTGTGTAATCCAGATTGTCATAACTAAGTCTCAGTCTTCCAACTGAGATTTCCTCCATATCACTTTCCAGATTAACTTCTGTATATGTTATATTTCCATCTGTGTCAGTCGTATAATTGAGTACTGATCCGGCGTCTATGTTATATAGATTAGTAACTCTCTTACTGGTATCAATATTACTTGCATTAAATTCATCATTTATATCAGTAAATGCATCTGTTGTAGTACTTTGATATGTCAGACTAGTATCAGTTCTATATCCGGTAAAGATATATCTTCCAGCATAATCTACATTACCAGTTGAATAATATTCATCAGATAATGCGTTTAGCTGAGATAGAATTGTATCAATATCACTTAATGTCAGATCTTCATTTGCACCTTTATTGATATTCTTAAGTGCATCTGTTATTACATCTGTGATTGTAGAAAGTGAATCTTCTGTTACACTCAGCCAGCTATCAGCATCCTCAGCGTTTTTTTCATAGAACTGAGTCAGCTCTGTAACTGTGCTTCTGAGTCTAAGTGCTCTAATAGCAACAACAGGATCATCTGAAGGACGGGATATCTTTTTACCCGTAGATAACTGTGTGTTTAGATTATCCTCTGTAACCTTATTATTATTGATGTTGTACAGAGAGTTGTTCTGCATAATTTTGTTGGTAATTCTCATAAAAATGTGCCCCCTTGTATAAAGCCTGCAAGGTTATAAGTAATGGCACCATCCATTGTGCATTTAGATTAATTTGAGGATGCTCCGCATCCTCTTATAGCCTAGTGTTGCCTCTGCAAAGTGAAAATATTATCGTTTTTTTTGCAGAGGATGCTCCGCATCCTCTTATAGTTAAGGGTGTTTAACCACCCTTAACTATTTTATACCCCAGTTTCTAGTATCAACCTATCATATATTTCGGTCAAAGTCTGAATCATTTTAGAGTTCAGCGTATATGAATTTTGGTACTGTACAAGTGCTGCAGCTTCTTCATCGGAATCAACACCAGAAATGGATAGTCTTTCATTTCCAATTGTATTTTCCAGAGAAGTGTACATCTCTTCCAAAGTCTTGGCATTACTTGCATTAAGACCTACATCTGCCAGTATCTTATCCAGAAATTCTCCACTTGTAGCACCTCGGAAGATATTCTTATTCGTCATCATCTCATATAGTGCATCCAGATTCAGGAATTCTGATTCACCTTCTGTTATATCTGCCTTAGTTGCCAGCATATCTGCATTATCTGATAGTACAGAATTAACTACAAAATTCTTGGCTGTAACATTATAATAGCCTTTATTTTCTGACAGAGTTGTAAGATCCTCATAGCTATACTGAGCTGTAGAATCAGTACTTGTTGTACCTGTCAGCATATACACACCATTTTCTCCATCTTTGGTATAACCATTTACCATGATTTCATTTACTTCATTACTATCAGCATCAATAAGTTTAACAACATTGCCCTTATTATCTTTTGCTGTAATCTTTATTGTAGATAAATCTACACCTGTACCATCATCGTTTACTGTAAATGCTACGACATC
>CAMJFD010000148.1 GCA_946404845.1 uncultured Butyrivibrio sp.
TAGAATCTATTTCATCCAGAATTCTAATATCAATAATTCCTGTACCATCGTCTCTGTCGAGATATTTAACACTGTTATTGATAATATTATTAACAACTCTCTTAAGCTGTTCTGGATCTGCAACTATAAGTGTTTCTGGTGTTGTAAGATTAGAATAATTAAGCTTGATATTCTTACTCTCAAGGTCAACACCAACCTCTTCTATACAATCTCCAAAATAATCACCGACATTTATTCTGGTAAAATTATAAGGGATTCTGTTATTATCAATACTCGAATATAGTGTAAGCTCATTGATAAGATTGTTCATATCATTGGCTTTACTATAAATTGTTCTAATATATTTCTGCTGTCTTTCAGGTGTATCTGCAACTCCCTCAAGAAGTCCCTGTGAATATCCTTTTATGGCTGTAATAGGAGTCTTAAGATCATGAGATATATTACTAATAAGCTCTTTGTTCTGCTTTTCTCTGACGATTTTCTCATCTGCAGATTCCTTGAGCCTTAATCTCATATCTTCATAGTTCCTATACATCTCGCCTATTTCACCTTTTTCGTTAATGTCTATAGGCAAAATATAATCAAAATTTCCTTCAGAAATCTTTTTCATCGCTACATTAAGCTCATCAATTGGTTTGAAAAATCCTTTTTTGATCCAATATGTAAGACCTATACTGGTCACAATAAGAATTATTACAATAGCAATGAACATATATATTACAGTAAATTTGTTACTAAACGCCTTTATTCTGGTAACTATAAAAAAGCTGCCTTCAGAGCCATCTGAAAATTCAAAGTCATACTGACTTGCAAGCTGCTTGGTCTTGGTAATATAAATACCTACCGCATCAGTCTTACCATTTCCATATGCAGGCAGATAATTAAATATCTCCGCTGCATCATCCAGACTTCCCGTATAATATATATCATTATCTTTTCTTACTATTATAAAAGATGATCTGTAAGAAATTGACTCTTCTATATCCTTAAGATATGTCTTATCTTCAAGAATATAAGGATCTTCCTCTCTTTCTCTCTCAACTTTATCTAGTATCTCTTCCGTCATCTCCGAAAAAATTCCTCCGGGATCGGAAATCATGCCATAGTCTATGCTCTGAGTGAAATTATTGAGGTTACCATTTATTACAAATCTACCGATTCCTAAATAGGCCAGGAACGTTAGAACCAGCGGCAATAATATTATTGCGCAGGATGTAATGATCAGTCTCGTACGAAACCGCATACTTAATTTCCCCCATATTTCTATGTTTTATCTTGTCTAAAACATGATAAATTCAATTTAATTATAACACGAAGTTTATAATTATTGTTCAATTATAATCTTTATGTGGTCATTTTTAAATAACTGTGGAAATTTTATGAAAAAAGGCTAAAGATATTGCCCATAACTTTATCGTCAGTTATGGGCAATTACTTTACACTTATTTTAGAATTATTTTGAATCTAATATATCAAAGATTTCTGAGCATAGAATCTACAAGAGCTGCACAGTCTTTTGCAGCTTTCTTTTCAAATGTAGGATAATCAACTGATCCGCTACCATCAGCCTTATCAGAAATAGCTCTTATAATTACAAATGGAACATGATTGAGGTAACTAGCCTGCGCAATTGCAGCACCTTCCATCTCTGTACAAAGTCCGCCAAAGTCTGTCTTTATATTTTCCTTAACTGTATCATCAGCTATGAACTGATCTCCAGAACAAACACGTCCTACGAATACATTTACATCAGGTGCAGCTTCTTTTATAGCAGCCTTTGCCTTATCTATAAGCCATGAATCTCCCTTAAACTCGCGTGTTCCAAGCTGTGGAACTTCGCCCTTTTTGTATCCAAATATAGTTGCATCTACGTCGTGATAACATGCATCCTCTGACAGAACGATATCTCCAATATCTATTCTGGCATCAAGAGATCCTGCAACACCTGTATTTATAACATGTGTAACATCAAAAAGGTCAACAAGAATCTGAACGCAAATTGCTGCATTAACCTTGGCAATTCCGCTCTGTACAACAACTACTTCTGTATTTCCGATTGTACCTTCAAAAAATTCCATTGAAGCCTTAGTTACTGTAGACTTAACGTCCATTTCTGATTTAAGATGTGCAACTTCTTCTGCCATTGCACCGATAATTCCAAACTTCATATTAATAACTCCTCTTTCTCTTACTGTGGGTATACTAAATGTTTTTCATCAATATTATAAAGTGTATTATCAAGATATCTCTTTGCCAGGAAGTTAGCCATTCCAAGATTCATATCAAGATAATTGCCGCAGTCTTTTGGACTTGCTCCAGGTACAGCATCCTTGAAATCACGGATGAATTCATACATTCTTGTTACAAGCGGAACTACATCTTTGGATGTAAGATCTCCAGCCAGTACCATATAAAAACCTGTTCTGCATCCCATTGGTCCAAAATAAATTGTTTTGTCCTTATATTCTGGATCATTTCTAAGGAAAGTAGCACCAAGATGCTCTATAGTATGAACTTCAGCAGTATTCATTACAGGTTCTCTGTTAGGAGCTGTCATTCTAAGATCAAATGTTGTAATTGTCTCTGCTCCTACCTTGTCCTGTCTTGATACATAAATGCCTGGTTCAAGTAATATATGGTCGATTGTAAAGCTTGCTATTTTCTCCATATCTATCTCCTTAATAATATATATACATAGCTATATTTTGAATTTAATTTATATATAATTCCAGCTCATAGTTTAACATGGATACTATATTTTAGTAAACAATTGAAAACAGGGTTAAGTTCATTAACCCTGTTAGCTTTTTATTCATTATTCTGATGGAATATATCATAAGAGCTCTGAAGATATCTCTGTATGTTCTTGTAATCTCTGTTTGCTACCGCCGTATAAAGTGTATCTACTAAATATAACTGTGCAAATCTTGAGCTTGTAACTCCGCTCTTTTTATCTATTTCCGGTGATGTCGTGAATAATACATAATCAGCTGACTTGGATAACTGGTTATTGCCAAGTTTAGTAATTGCTACCGTTGTAGCTCCCTTATCTTTGGCTATCTTGTGAAGTTCAAGAATACTATTCGTATGTCCTGAATCACATATAAATATCGCCACATCCTGTATACATAACTGTGAAGCAGTCATAAGAGAGTTATGATAATCTTCATTAAAGATTACATGGTAGGATATTCTCTGGAACTTACAATACAGATCATATGCGGCAAGGAGTGATGCTCCTATTCCAAATATCTGAATCTGCCTTGCACCAACTATCTTATCTACCACATCATTAAAGGTTGGTGTATCAAAGAGTCTGTAGGTTGTCTGTACGGCCTGTAAACTTGTTGCACAAATATTATCAGCTATAGCCTGTAGTGATGTATACTGGTCAACATCCTTGAATTCTATTTTAGGACCACCTTTATCTGCATTTTCAAGAGACGTCTTAACTTCATTGTAGAACTTTGTTTTAAGCTCTTTCATTCCTGAATAGCCAAGAGATTTAGAAAAACGTACCCAAGCTACCTGAGATGTTCCAGACCTTCTTGCCAGTTCTGCAATAGAATATTTAAAAATATCATCCTGATTCTTAAGGCAATACTCTGCAACCCTCTTTTCTTTTAAAGGTAATGAATCATAAACACCTTTTATTCTCTCTTCCATCAATGACATTTTATGTTCTCCTAATATCTGGAAAAAGGGACATGCCCTAGTTATTGATTTTATCTATATTTTTAATATAACATATCGTTAACAAATTCACTTATTAAACTTTTATAAAGAGTATTTATTTTTTACGATTTTATGTTATTATAAAACAGTAATAATTACTGTTTTCATTAAGAAGGTGTGAAATGGCGCTAAAATATAGTAAACAAAGAACCGTTATTTTAGAGTTCCTACAAGGACGCAAGGATCACCCTACGGCTGATGTTGTATACAAAAATGTAAGGCAAACATTTCCAAATATTAGTTTGGGTACTGTATACAGAAATCTGGTGCTCCTATCTGATATTGGTGAAATACAACGTTTTAAAATCGGTGATGGTACTGATCATTTTGATTATGATACAAGCGAACATGTTCATTTTGTATGTTCCAAATGTGGTCGTGTCCTTGACCTTGAGATGGAAAACATTGATTTTATTAACGAAGAAGCTTCCAAACATTTCAACGGCAAAATAGATGGTCATAAAATTTATTTCTATGGCATCTGTGAGGATTGTTTGGACAAGTAATTAAGTTACTAATGAAACAGAACTTTAGTTGTTTTGTTTATGCCATAAGGCAGGAAAGGAGATTTTATTTATGAAATGGGTTTGTCAGGTATGTGGTTATGTACATGAAGGAGATACTCCTCCAGAAGAATGTCCAGTATGTCATGCTCCAGCATCTAAGTTTACTAAGCAGGAAGGTGACAAGGTTTGGGCAGCTGAGCACGTTGTTGGTGTAGCCAGCACAGCTCCTGATGATATAAAAGATGGTCTTCGTGAGATGTTCACAGGCGAGTGTTCAGAAGTAGGTATGTATCTTGCAATGTCAAGAGTAGCCATCCGTGAAGGATATCCTGAAATTGGTGCTTTCTTTGAGAAGGCAGCCTGGGAAGAAGCTGAGCATGCAGCTCACTTTGCAGAACTCCTTGGTGAAGTAGTTACTGATTCAACTAAGAAGAATCTCGAACTTCGTGCAGATGCTGAATATGGCGCAACACAGGGCCGTGTAGATCTTGCTAAGAAGGCAAAGGCCCTTGATCTTGATGCTATTCATGATATTGTTCATGAAATCGGAAGAGATGAAGCAAGACATGGCAGAGCATTTGAAGGATTATTAAACAGATATTTTAAATAAGGCGTTATTGTCTTTTAGGAAATTGGCTCTAAAGGATGATAAACATATAAATTTTCTTTGGTAGGAGAATTTAAATAAGGGACAGTAAATGTTAATTCATTTACTGTCCCTTATAAGTTTTATATATTAATCTGTACTCTTAAACTATTAAAGTCCAAACATTTCACTGTAAGCCTTAAGTGCTCCATCTGTCTCATGTGCAAGAACTTTCTTGGCAAGAGTCTTACCAAGCTGTACACCTTCCTGGTCAAAGCTGTTAATATTCCATACAAATCCCTGGAACATTACCTTATTTTCAAAGTGTGCAAGAAGTGCACCAAGTGCTTCTGGTGTAAGCTGCTCACCTACAATAATTGAGCTTGGTCTTCCACCTTCAAAGTTCTTGTTCTTATTGTCATCAGACTTACCACATGCAAATGCCATAATCTGAGCAACAACATTAGCACAGAGCTTCTGCTGGCTTGTGCTGTCCTGAATATCAACATCATTCTCAATCTGGCTCTTCTTGAATCCAACGAACTGAAGAGGAATAATTGTCTTACCCTGGTGTAATAACTGATAGAATGAATGCTGTCCGTTTGTACCTGGCTCACCAAAGATTACAGGACCTGTCTTGTAGTCAACTGGCTCACCAAATCTGTTAACACTCTTACCATTTGATTCCATATCAAGCTGCTGAAGATGAGCTGGAAAACGTGAAAGAGCCTGTGAATATGGAAGAACTGCTGTACATTCATAACCAAGTACATTTCTCTCATATACTCCGATAAGAGCATCAAGCATAGCTGGGTTAGAACGAAGATCTTTCTCAGTTGCTTTCTTATCTTCTGCTGCTGCACCATCAAGGAATCTTGCAAATACATCACTGCCAAATGCAAGTGAAAGAACTGCTCCACCAACTGCTGATGTTGATGAGAAACGTCCTCCGATATAATCATCCATATAGAATGCATCAAGATAATCGCTACTCTTAGCAAGTGGAGATGTCTCACTTGTAACTGCGATCATGTGCTTAGATGCATCAAGTCCCTGATTCTTAAGAGCATCCTTAACAAATGATTCATTTGTAAGTGTCTCAAGTGTTGTACCAGACTTAGATACAAGTACAAAAATTGTATGAGCAACGTCAACGCTTGCAAGTACTGCTGAAGCATCATCTGGATCTACATTTGAGATGAATTTTGCTTCCATCTTGAATGTATCATTCTTTTTTGCCCAGTTCTCAAGTGCAAGATACATAGCTCTAGGACCAAGATCACTTCCACCGATACCGATCTGTACAACTGTTGTAAATTTATCGCCATTTTCATTTACGATTTCGCCGTTATGAACCTTTGCTGCAAATTCAGCTATACGTTCCTGCTGCTTCTTGTAGAAGTCTCTCTTATTAACGCCATCAGCTGTTACATCAGCGCCAAGCTGACCTCTGCATAACTGATGAAGAACATGTCTCTTCTCACCAGTATTTATAACTTCTCCCTCATATAGTTCCTTAAATTTATCGACAAGCTGTGCCTCATCAGCAAGATCACAAAGTGCATCAATTACCTTATCATCAACCTGCTTTGAAGCGTAATTATAATTAAGTCCATTAGACATTTCAACGTTGTAATTAGCAACACGCTCTACTCCGCTCTCACCAGACATTGCCTTAACGAGATCCACTTCATTTTTTAAGTCCAAAAGCTTTTTATAAGACTCAAGTGCATCAAAATTCTTCCAAGAAACCATGACAGTCCTCCATTCCAAATATAAACTCATTAAATTCTAAAAATCAGTTTCCATATTAAAATAAATCAAATATGGAAAACGTATTCCTTAAAACATCTTAAAGTTTAACAAACTAGTTTCCATAATACAAGTAAGTCTTTGTTAAAGTTTTCAGTTAAAATGTTATTTTTATATAAATTGCCGCCTCCTTTTTCCGGACGAAAAGTCAATATTATAGGATGATTTTAAATTGTAGCCACATCTTTTCATAAATATAATTAGTATGATGCTATGTTAATTATAGGATTTATAAAATAATCAGAATGGGGAAGCAAAATGGGATCATATTTATTCGTACACTTCAAAGAAAAGTCAACTCCAGATGGGGAACAGATATATTTTGGCTTAAGTCAAAATGGTTTTGAATGGGAACAGGTCAATGATGGAAAACCTATACTTGAAACTCATGTAGGTGATTTTGGCGTAAGAGATCATGCTATTACAAGAACAAAAGAAGGCAAATATATTATTCTTGCTACTGATTTATCTCTTGCAAATCATTTTAATGGCAAATATAAAGGATCATGGGAATATATTACTCATGAAGGCAGTAAGTCACTTGTCAAATGGGAATCAGATGATCTTTTGCACTGGTCAAGGGAAGAACTGGTGCAGGTTGTAGATGAAAGTTATGGATGTGCATGGGCTCCTGATATTATCTATGATGAGCAAAATGATGACTATATAGTTCACTGGTCTTCTCTTAAAAAACCTGATGGAACAGTTTGCAGCTATGATAACAGGTCTTCTGAAGATCTTCTTGCAATATATTATGCAAGAACAAAAGATTTTAAGACATTCAGTAAAGCAAAGCTCCTTACAAGTATGCCTGGCAGAAGTATTATAGATTCTAATATCGTTTATGATAACGGATATTTCTACAGATTTATAAAAGAAAATGACGGTCAGGGTCATATCTACATGGAAAAAGGCACATCATTTGATGGTGAATTTGAAAGAATGCCACTTTTTGATGCAGAAATGAGTAAATTACAATCTGGTGTATATGAAGCTCCAACAGCTTACAAGCTGGATGATGGCAGATGGTGCCTCATGCTTGATTTCTATGGAACAAGGATAAAAGAAGAACAGGGCTATGTTCCTTTTGTATGCGAAGATATTACAAAAGGTCAGTTCATCCGCTCCGACGAAAAGTTCTCCTTCCCATATGGATTTAAGCACGGTACTGTTATTAGAATTTCTGATGAAAAATATAAAGAAATTAAAGAATTTTTCCCTAATTAAAAATAAGGGTATAAATGATTTTTTCATTTATACCCTTTTATTTTACTGTTCTATAGTTATTCCATTCCCAAGATATATTGTAATATCACCATTTTTAGTTAGATATGGTTCTATATTCATTTCACTTAATATATCCATAGTCTCTTCATCTTCCGGCTTATCAAATGAACTTGTTATTATTGCATATTGCGGATTTACGAGTTCTAATAAATTATCCAGTTTCTTGATATAGCTTCCATGATGAGGCATCTTAATAATATCTGCCTGAAGATCATCTATCTCTAATAACTCTTTTATTCTGGCCTTTTCAGCATCTCCTGTAAAAAGCATAGAATTACCATTATAAGACATTAGAACTACTATGGAAGAATTATTACTGGTATTATTCTCTCCATATTCATCCTGCATAGGAGGATATATTACAAAATCTATTCCATCAAGAGAATATCTTATCTCATCACTTACAAGAGCTGGCTGCATATTCTTGGCTTCAAGAGATCTGTGATATTCTTCTACATCATCTGAATCCTTAGCTTCATAATATGTTGT
>CAMJFD010000149.1 GCA_946404845.1 uncultured Butyrivibrio sp.
GGTAAGATTAGCTATAATAATGCTATTCTATTATGCATTATCGTAGTGACAGTTGTACTTGCTGATAAAAGTCATCTGATGAATTTAAAACCAGCTATTATGAAGAATACAGATAAGGCTGAGAAATATAGCAGATTTGCAGATGAGTTATCAGAGTATACAGAGGCTGGTAGTACAGTTCTGATAATAGATGATGATCAGGGTTATCGTAGGAATTATATTCATTATTATTTAAATGACATGTTTATAGATATAAGATTTCCTGATATTTATAATGCGGATTTTAGTAATGAAGAGTTTACAGAGTCTTTTTTAGCTTGCGTAGCAGAGGATGATTATTTATATATGGTCAATATTAATGATGATTTGAAGGATTTGCTAGGGCAGTATACGGATGAGGGTGAACTTGAGAGTAAGGGAATTTATAGCATAAGTATAGGTAGTGATGGGGAGTTAGCGTTAGATTTATTGCAACAGTAATCTTATAGTAATATTAAGAAATCTTGAATAAGATGGATATTTTTTTTAAAATGTAGTATTATGTTTTAGATTCAAATTAGACACTATAATTAATTAAAGGAATAACTATTTGATTCATGAGTTCAATAAAGATAATTATTGCGACGACAAAAAAATACACGATGCCTGAAGATCCAGTGTACTTGCCACTTCATGTAGGGGCTACAAAGGGTAACATGGGTAAGCAGGCACCTTATATAGGATATACAAGGGATAATACTGGGGAGAATATTTCATCCAAGAATTCTACTTATTGTGAGCTAACAGGACTATATTGGGCCTGGAAGAATCTTGAGGATGATTATATAGGACTTGTTCATTACAGAAGATATTTTGCAAGTCCTGATAGTAATAAGCAGATGGATCCATACGACAGAATAGTCGGAGGTGGAGAACTCAGACGTATCCTCAAGGATCATCCAATTATAATCCCTGAGAGTAGGAAATATTACATTGAGACACTTGAGTCTCACTATGCACATACCCATTATCAGAGTCAGCTGACTGAGACAAGAGCTGTTATAAGGAAACTCTATCCAGAATATCTGCCATCATTTGACAATGTCCTGAAACAGACACAGGGACATATGTTCAACATGATGATCATGAGAAGAGATTATCTGGATGAATACTGTACATGGCTGTTCAATATCTTAAGAGAAGTTGAGCGCAGCTACAATCACGACGAACTTGATAGTGCATATCAGGGCAGATATATAGGTAGAATTGCGGAGATCATATTCAATGTATGGCTGGATTACAAGATGGTGTCTGGTGCTATTACACAGGATGATATATGTGAGCTTCCTTGCATACACCTTGAGAAGATTAATTGGTTCAAGAAAGGTAAGGCCTTTCTAGAAGCTAAGTTCCTACATAAGAAATATGATCACAGTTTCTAAATATATAGTTACAACATACAATTAAGCTTAATAGCGCGGACTGCTCGTAGTAGGTGGTCCGCATTTGTTTTGGAGAAAAGATGGGTGCTATAAAGACAGGTAGTAAAGACAAAAGACACTTTTTTAAAACAGGATTCAGGGGATGCCCTGGAACATTTGAACTGAGTGACGCGCAGCTGCACACCCTGCAGGAGACTCTTATAGAGATGCTACGTGACTTCATAGAGATGTTCGATGAATACAATATTAATTACACATTAAGTGGCGGTTCAGTCCTTGGTACTATCAGGCATGGCGGCTTCATACCATGGGATGATGATATTGATATCAACATGTCAAGGCGCGACTACAATAAGCTCAAGAGGAATTTCAACAGAGCCCTTGGTGATAAGTATGTGTTATGTAGTCCTGAGCTTGGCAGAAATCACGGCATGACTCATGTACAGATCAAGAAAAAGGATACTATATACAAGGCTTTCAATGAACTCAATAAACCAGATATCGGTATCTTCATGGATATATTCGTAATGGAGAATACATTTAATAATCCGATACTAAGAAGGCTTCATGGATATGCATGCCTCATGTGGGGATATATACTCACATGTCGTAAGCCTTATGAAGACTGGCCATATTTGCAGCAGCATTTGGTGCCAGGTTCAGATCTTGAAACGGCCTTTTACAAGAAGGTCAAAGTGGGCAGGCTCTTCGCCTTCATGAGTGTTGACTTAGTTGCAAAAAAGGCTATAAACTGTTATTCTTTTTGTGGCGATAATAAGTCCAAATATGTAAGTATTCCGAGTGGAAGAAAACATTATTTCGGAGAAATGTATTTAAGGTCTGATATGTGTGAGAGTAAGGATGCTGTTTTTGAAGGATTAAATGTCAAGATTCCTGCAGGGACAGATAAGTATATGCACATATTGTATGGCAATAATTATATGGAGATCCCTCCTGAAGAGGACAGGGAGATTCATTCAGCAATGGAACTTAAGTTCTAAATATAGAGTTATTATTTGTAAGAGGTTAATGTTTGTAGCATTAATCACGTTTGGAGGAAATATGGCAAATATAGCAGTAATAATTGCAGGTGGTTCAGGTCACCGTATGCAGCAGGATATCCCTAAGCAGTTCATCAATGTGTATGACAAGCCAGTGCTCATCTACACTCTTGAAGGATTCCAGAATCATCCACAGATCGATGCAATTGAAGTTGTATGTATCGATGGATGGCATGACATGGTATGGGCATATGCCAAGCAGTTCAATATTACTAAGCTGAAATGGATTGTATCTGGCGGTGAGACTGGTCAGGAATCAATCAGAAATGGTGTATTCAATCTGGAAGATAAGTGTGATCCTGATGACACTATCATCATTCATGATGGTATCAGACCACTTGTAGACCAGCAGGTATTATCAGATGTAATCGTAGTATGTCACAAATATGGTAATGCTGTTACATCACTTCCATACAACGAGCAGATATTCGTAGTTGGTAAGGAAGATGAGTCTACAACAACTCAGTACATTCCTAGAGAGACACTTCGCCGTGTATCAACACCTCAGGCGTATAAATTCGGAAGACTTGACAGTGCTTATCATGAAGCTTTTGAGAAGGAGATTGGTATCTACGGTTCAGCATATACTAACACTATGATGGTAGACCTTGGAGAGACTCTCCACTTTGCAGCTGGTTCTGACAAGAATATCAAGCTGACTACTAAGGATGACCTTGAGATGTTCAAGGCATATCTAAAGGCTGATAAGGATAACTGGTTGAAATAATGAGTAAATTATCTCTTGATGAAATTAAAGAGACTGAACTGAATATATTACTTGAGTTTCAGAAGGTATGTGATAAATATAATCTGCCACTGTATCTCTGCGGAGGGACACTACTGGGAGCTATAAGGCATAAGGGATTCATTCCATGGGATGATGACATAGATGTATGTATGCCAAGACCTGATTATGACAGGTTATTAGAGCTCTATAATACGGAGCAGATACTGCCAGATCATTTAAAACTTATAAGTTATGAAAATGGCACAGCCAGATATCCATTTATCAAGATAATTGATACTCGTACAAGAGTTAGGAATACTTTTTTTAACGATACAGATAATGATTCATTATGGATCGATCTGTTACCTGTAGATGGTCTTCCTGATTCTGTCGAGGAAATGGACAAGATATATAGCAAAGTATTCATGTACAGGAAATTCGTACAGATGAAATATGCAAGAGCTTTTGAAGGTAAGACTTTGATTAAGAAGTATACCAAACCGATATTCATAGCTCTTGCAAAACTAATTAATACAGACAGATTCAATGACAAGATAATTAAGTTATCTGTTAAACACCCTTATGAGACTTCTAATCAGGTAGGTATTATAACCGAGGGTCTCTATAAGAGCAGAGAGGCTATGCCAAGAGAAGAGTTCCAGCAGATGGTAGATGTGGAGTTTGAAGGGCATACATTTAAGTGCTGTTCTTGTTGGGATTATTATCTCCACAATCTATTTGGAGATTATATGGAGCTGCCACCTGAGGACAAACGTAAGACTCATGATATGGTAGTTGAGAGAATAGAGGGATGAAATGAGATTAGTTGATAATGCAGATTATATGGCAGATATTCAGAAGACAGCATCACTTGATCTGCCATGGGAACTATTACAGAACAAGACTGTAATGTTATCCGGAGCTACAGGTCTTGTAGGTAGCTTTCTGGTAGATACTATTCTATATATGGATAGGGAAAAAGGTCTTAATACCAAGGTAATCGCCCTTGGACGCAGCAAGGAGAGAATCCTCAATAGATTCGCTGCAGCTGCTGATATTGAAGGCGGCAAATATCTGATACCTGTAGAGCAGGATGTTAATAAGCCATTTAGTGATGAGCTGATGGCTATGAAGAGTGACTATGTGCTGCACCTTGCAAGTAACACTCATCCATTACAGTATTCTACAGATCCAATTGGTACTGTAGTTACTAATATTATTGGTACCAGCAATATGCTGGAGTACGGCGTTTCATCTGGCGCAAAGAGACTTGTGTTCACATCTTCTGTAGAGGTATATGGTGAGAACAGAGGTGATACAGATAAGTTCGATGAGGATTATCTGGGATATATTAACTGTAATACGCTTCGTGCAGGATATCCTGAGAGTAAGAGAGCTGGTGAAGCTCTGTGTCAGGCTTATATTAAGCAAAAAGGGCTCGACATAGTTCTGCCAAGATTATCCAGAACTTATGGCCCATCAATGCTTAAGTCTGATTCCAAGGCTATTTCACAGTTCATCAAAAAGGGCGTTGCAGCAGAAGACATAGTACTTAAGTCAGAAGGAACACAGTTCTATTCATACAGCTATGTAGCAGATGCTGTAAGCGGTATATTATATTGCATGCTCGTAGGTAAATGCGGAGAAGCCTATAACATTGCAGATGATGCAAGTGATATAACACTTAGAGATATGGCAGCAGTTATTGCTGAATACACTGGACGCAAGGTAGTATTCGAACTTCCTGATGCTGCTGAGCGCGCAGGATATTCTACAGCTACTAAGGCTATACTTGATGGCTCTAAGCTGCAGGAACTTGGCTGGAAGCCAATGTATGACATGAAAACCGGACTCACAAGAACAATTGATATATTGAAGGCAATAGAAAATGAATAAGATTATTGATAAATGGTTAAACAGAATGGAAGAATACAGATTCCTTTTTAGCCAGCTGGTAAAAAGGGATTTCTCCAAAAAATATAAGAACACATCACTTGGTATGGTGTGGAGCGTATTATCACCACTACTTACGCTTCTCATAATGAAAATCGTATTTACTAACTTTTTTGGCAGGGATGCGGAGTATTATACAACATACCTGTTCAGTGGTAACCTTGTAATGGCTTATTACAAGGAGGCTACTAAGAATGGTATGAGTTCACTTAGAACAAATGCCAAGATTATTGAAAAGATAAATTTACCTAAGTATCTGTTTCTGTTATCCAAGAACATTTCGGCACTTGTTAATTTTGTACTGACACTCGTTGTATACTTTATATTCTGTGTATTTGATGGCATTACATTTGGACCTTGGATGTTACTACTTCTCTATCCTATTGCATGCCTGACAATTATGAATATAGGTATAGGTATGATTTTGTCAGCGCTATACGTATTCTTCAAGGATATTAAATATTTGTATGACGTATTCCTGACACTGCTCACATATCTGTCAGCTATTTTCTATTATGTAGACAGATTTGATGCAAGATACCGGGATTTATTCTTGTTAAATCCAGTATATGTTATGATCAAGTATTTCAGAACTATAGTTATAGATATGAAGATACCATCACTTCAGTATCACGGATTATGTCTGTTCTATGCACTGTTCTTTTTTGCAATCGGCGGACATATGTACAAGAAGTATAACAAGAAATTCATCTATTATTTATAATTTAGTAGTTCATGGAGAATTAAGATGTCAATTATTAAATGTGATAATGTTAGCGTAAAATACATGACGGGTGACTTTAAGGCAATCGGTCTTAAGGAGTATGTAGTTCGTCATCTGACACATAATTATAAAGTTAAAGAGTTCTATGCAGATAGAAATATATCTTTTACTCTTGAGAAGGGTGATATGCTCGGTATCATTGGCACAAACGGTGCTGGTAAGAGTACTCTTCTAAAGGCTATTACAGGTATCATGGAGCCAGCAACTGGTAAGGTTCATACTAAGGGACGTATTGCAGCGTTTCTGGAACTTGCAAGTGGATTTGATCCAGAGATGACTATTAAGGATAACACTTATCTTAGAGGTGCTATGCTTGGCTTCACAAAAAAGTACATAGATGAGCGATATTATGATATAATTAAATTTGCAGAGCTTGAAAAATTCGAAGATTATACTTTCAAACAGTTATCAAGTGGTATGAAGAGCCGACTTGCATTTGCTATAGCAAGCCAGACTCAGCCTGATATCATCATCCTTGATGAGGTACTGAGTGTAGGTGATGGTGCATTTCGTAAGAAGAGTGGTGAGAAGATGAAGGAAATCCTTGCATCTAATGTAACAGGAATCTTGGTATCTCACTCAGTTAAGCAGGTAAGAGAAATGTGCAATAAGATTCTGTGGATTGACCATGGTAATCAGATTGCATTTACTGATGAAAAAGATCTATATCTCGATGCCTATGAAGAGTTCCTTGAGTGTAAGAAACTCCCAGAGTCCAGAGCAGATATAGAGCAGATGGCAGTAGCACATTCTATCAAGGTAAGAGCCAAGGAAGATGCTGCCATGCAGAAGGAATCAGAGAAGCTTGAGAAGATTCTAAATGAAGGCGAGAGAGAGTCTGCAATACGTGCAGCAATTGCTATTCTTGATAATAAGTGTCCTGAGGCACTTAATAAGAAATACATTAAAGAAATGGGCTTGTAATATTAATACAACATAGATGTTCTTAAATTCATATGCATAAGGGGGATACGAATGAAGAGACGATTAGTTGCGTTAACAATGTGCCTGATGCTCGTAGTACCTGGAACGTGTAGTAATAACACGTTTACAGTAAGAGCAGCGGAAGATGTCAGTGATGTCGCTGCCACAGAGCTATCTACATTATCTACAGAATCTGAAGAAGTAGTAGAAGATGCTGCAAATGAAGGTAGTGACACTGACGAAAGCTCAGATGATGCAGATACTGAGATATCCAGTTCTACGTCAGAAGAAACTGTTACAGAAGAGACTGATACTGCTGAGACAGAAGAAGCCACAGATGAAACAGAAGCGGTTACAGATACAGCTCATAGTACAGTATCTGATAGTACAGATTCTAGTTCAGATGATGCTAGTATAGAAGCTAGTTCTGAATCTGTTACTGATGCCAGCACAGAAACTGGTTCAGACACTAGTACAGATGCGAGCTCAGAGGCAAGTTCTGATGCCAGTACAGAGGCTAGTTCTGATGCTAGCACAGAAGCTTCTACAGAAATCACATATCCAGAGTATAGCTATAGTGATGTAGTTGATGGATATTCTATTTCTCTGTATGCACCAGAGAATGTTTTCCCAGAAGATACAATAGTTACAATTGAAAGAGTAGAAGATGTAGATAATACTGATATTGCAGATATCCTGGCCGAAGAGCTTGAGGATGGAGAAGTAGTTAATATCATCTCTTTTGACATCACATTCTATAATGGCGAGGAAGAAATCGAGCCTAAGGACGGCAGTGTAACCGTAGAAATCGGCATTGCAAAAGAGCTTGATGAGACCGAAGAAGTAGATGGTGAAGAGAGCACAGAAGGTGATATTATCGAAATTGATCCGCTTAATGCAATCAGTGATGATGCTGCAGAATCAGCTGAGAAGGTCGTAAGAGTATTCCACATAAGTGATGACAAGACTGTTGATAAGATCGACAGTACAGTTAATGATGGAAATGTTACTTATGATGCTGAAGAGTTCTCTGTATATTCTATTGCAGTTATAACTCTTAATACAGATTCTACACTTGTAGCAGCTGTAGAGGGTGCATTTAATAGCGGATATCTCGATATAAGCAGTTTGGATGCCTTGGGTTATGATCATACTACTTATTATGAAGATATTATGACTGCAGCTCTTAACTATGCTGATAATAATGCTTCATCCAGTTCAGAATATACTATATATGTACCTGCTGGTAATTATACTCTTTCAAAGTCATCGCTTCATATTCCGCCATATACAACTATTGAGATGGCTGATGGCGGTGTTGTAACACAGACAAATGCTGGTTATAACGTCATTTTGAGTGATAACGGTAACTCTTTTAACAATACTACTAATGCTGGTTCAGGATATGGAGACACTTATAATATTAAGATAAAGGGTGGTACATATAGCAGTGTAGCTACAGGTGTTCTGTTCAGATTTGGACATATTACAGGTGTTACACTTGAAAACGTTACAGTTATTGGTAATAAGAATAATCAT